>CAYRQO010000088.1:0-3301 GCA_964426515.1 uncultured Candidatus Saccharibacteria bacterium
CATTTATTTGTATTGAAAAATGGATTTTTTGCATGCGTTAATTATATCAAAAGATGATGATCTGCAGAATAGGACCTGGAGGGAGTATTTTGCAATAATTTCTCGGTGGAATACTGGAACCTCACCCTAGTAAAAGCCTCAATGATTGTGTTGGACCAACTTAAACACATGCGATTCTTCCGGCATGGAATCTTTTGACATCATAAGTAAATCACAATTACCAAAATGAAATTGGGTCAAAACTTGTTTCCAATCTAAATTATAATACTCTGCGTATATCATTTTTCCAATATCGCCATGAGTTACAAGTAAAACATTTCCTTGTTTATAAGTTGCTTCAATCTTATCGAGTAATATTCTTGCTCGCTTCATAAGATCCGGAAAAGTCTCCGCACCATCTGGAGATAGAAAGTATGTGATCACTTCTGCCTTTATAATATCAGGTGCACACAATTTCCCTATATCTATAATATTTTTACCTGTCATTATCCCAAAATCTCTCTCGATCAACAAAGACTCTTTTTGCACCTCTAAAGAACTATGAGTATCAGAAATGATTCTTGCTGTTTCAAAAGCTCGTATCAGTGGAGAACTGAGTATAGCATCAAAGTAAATCCCGGATTGTTTGATTTTTCTTGCGATCTCACGAGCCTGTTCGACACCTTTTTCAGTCAACGGTCCGTCACGATGACCGTTCAAAATACCTGCGACATTATCGACATTTTGTCCGTGTCTGGTTAAGTAGATTTTTAACATTGGGGGATTTCTTAATTTCCAGTGAAATGCTTACATAAGGTTTCGGAAGAACTACGTACTCTAAATAATAAATTTAATTGAGGCCTTGAACCCACTGGAATACTTATCCGGACTAATAACCATATCCCTTTTCACATCTTCAGGATTGGCCCAGAATACTCTTTTCACTTCCTCTTCCTGAATTTTACCCGGCTCTCCCTTTGTATAATACACATCGAAGAAATGGACTCCAACAGATATCTTTCCAAGATGTTTTAGCGTAACAGATTCTACCCCGAGTTCCTCCTTTAATTCGCGCTTAGCGGCATCAATATATGTTTCGCCTTTATCTACATGTCCTGCTGCAGAATGATCGAGATGACCATCGTCCATCCTTTCTTGCACAAGAATCTCCCTTTTATCATTAATTAGATATACAACTGAGACTCTATGCAACAATTTTTTCTCATGCGCTTCTTTCACTGAGCATTCACCAATTACATTATCATTTTCATCTACTATATCTATGTTGTGCATGAGATTATATAAAAGTTATTTTGCTGGCCGTGTGGTGTGATGTTGGAACCATTTTAATTTTAAAGGGCTGCTAGTTGAAAAATGAATATATTTTTTAAAAATACCTTTTGATTGATTAAGTTGTTCGGAAAACCAAATTTCTATATCGCCATATTTGCGAGCTAGTTCGCCGCGATCATCCGTTGACAGATTGCTATTTGATAAATGTTTTTCGGTTTGAATCAATTCGAGTGTCTTCTCACGGATTTCTTTAATATATAAAATCACATCATCACTAAACAAAAATTCTGAATTTGCTGAATTGGTAGAAAACTTATTTAATTCCTCATAAGTAGCTTTACCTTCTCTAACGACAAAATAAAACAAATCTCGGCAAGCCTCAAAAGTTTTAAGCCTTCGTTCAAACAAATCTAGTCTCAGATTATCTTTTTGAATATCAGAATTCGCCTGATTAATTTTAAAGTTTTGCCAAGCAATATATGCGAGAAGTACTGATATTAATATTTCTGGTATATAACTCATAGTATTTATATCTAATTTTTATATTGTTTTAGCACAACTGAACATTGCGCAGGCATACCAGTCTCGATATTAAATAACCCTGATTCAGTTGACTCTGGGGGTGCTGTTTTACAAAACTCAAGGGCGCGGTTTATTGATCTAGCTTGATTTATTCGTTCTGATGTACTTTGTATTTCAGCGAATTTTGTTTGTTCTGCTGAATATTTAACTGCTAAAATGGAAAAAATTAATGCTAAAATGCTTGTCAATAATGAAATTCCTCCAACCCATCGATTATTTCTTCTTTCTAATTCCGTGAGACCTAAAGATGCTCTAGCATAATACGACGCTCCTAAATGACTATTAGGGCTTGAGTTGCCGTATGTATCGATTTCAGCTTCTAGTTCTTTAATGGAATAGCCTCGGGGATATGATCTCTTATCATTTTTCATATCCGATTCTTTTTTATATTGTATATAAATCGATTGTAGGTATTTAAATATTTTCATTTTTATCAATGTAAATTCTCCCCTATTTTGTTCGGTGCATTCTTCGCTACGGTAGTAATCGCATCAGCAATTTCGTCCAAATGATAGTCAATAAGTTCATTTGTAATATGCTTTGTATAAAAACCATCTTTGAAAGAAAAATAATCCCTATTAAGATCAGCAATTATTTGCTTTACATTCGTAGAGTGTGGAACACCATCGACTTCGATATACAAATGATCATTGGGAATATAGATATCAATATGTTTATGACCATCCCAATGTTCGATTTCCAAAATTACACCTCGTTGTTTTAGAGCCTCTGCAAGTGCTAATACTTGTTTTGTTGGGGTAATGTTTGGCATATTTTATTTGTTGTCTTCACCTTGATAATATTGTAGACGTTCGCCATATAATTTATCTTGAGCAATTTGCTCTTGTTTTTCTTCTAAAGACAAAGCTAAAAATTCTTGCCCCGTTGACTGAAACGCAAAAGCCTCTGTTATTCCAGTCAATTCATCAATAAGTGTTCGTTGAATATAATGTCCATTAGCAATTTCTTGCGAATTTGTCATGCAAGTATTCTCTGTTGGGCTATAGAACCCTTGAACTGTAATCGAATTTCCCAATAATTTATATTTTTCTTCCGCTTCTATTTGGCGTCTTTCTGTATAACGCACGCATCGCTCTTTATTAGCGAAAAGTTTGTCATTATTATCATTTGAATTTATTGTTCCCCAAACCATGCCCGTTATGGCTACACCTACTAATACTCCTGTAATAAATGTTTTTAGGTTCATAACGTAGATATTATTCCACTATTTTATCTGTGTGGCAATGTCTTTTGGGCTATCATTTTTAGAAGTGTTCCTCTCAATTTTATCCAGTAAATCCGTAATTTTATTTATCTTATTAGAAAGTTCTCCATTAATTTCTCGTAAACTTTCTCTAAGAGATGCAAAGCTATCATTTAAATCATCAACAGTTTTATTTGGATCTTCAGCCATTTAAAATATTTTGTTATAAATATTAAAATTTAA
>CAYRQO010000088.1:3311-3810 GCA_964426515.1 uncultured Candidatus Saccharibacteria bacterium
CAACTCTCTGATAACCATAAAAAATACTAAACCGAAAAATACTATAAGAAATATGCTTTCGATAGGACTTAAAGAAAATAACTCCATAATTATAGTAAATTAATTTGTAAACACTTTACTTGATTATATCAAAATTAAAGTACAACCTTCTTTGTTTTATAATATTCACGAAGAGAAGAAAACTTACTATCTCTAATCTCAAATATAGCAACCTCTGTCATATCAATGTGCATATTACGCTTAATATCTATAAATGTTGCATCCCATTCAGCAATAACCGTATCCCCATCGATCCAAAAATCGCGTAAATGAAATTCAATTTGATCTTGTTCACCTATAACTTTTTTTATCCAGTACTGACGAATGGCTTCTTTTCCACTATTTAGAGGTTCATGCGGATCATCATATGTTGCATCCTCGGTAAAAATAGAGACGGCAAGATCAGGATCTTTTGTTTCCCATGCTTTACCATATGTATCAATTAACTTTTTTACTTCTT
>CAYRQO010000089.1:0-3774 GCA_964426515.1 uncultured Candidatus Saccharibacteria bacterium
GCCCTCGCACAACCCCCTTCCACGTGTTCATATCCGAGTTTATTGTAACTTTAGAGTTTAGAGATTCTTATTGCGTCGGCGCTCGTCCTTTAGCCCTGGACGCTCCTAGCGGAAATGCCCGAGGCGGAATGCAAATGCGCTTGACCCACCCTCCCGTCCGCGCGCAAGAAATTACACTCCCTTTTTATTGGTTCACGATCTTAAAATACACTGTTGATAAAATATTTTTAGTATGTTCGGGAATAGAAATTGATTGAATTAACTGTGAACAATCATCTTTGCTCAAACCTTTGTTTAAAAAAGTCTCAAGAAGATTACTGCTTTCTGGACCATTTTGTTTTGCAATCAAAAAATAATTTACAGCAACAAGAAACTCTTCTTTAGACAAAATCCCTCGGGAGCGATAATCATCAAGACTGCTTACTAAGTTTTTTTCCAAATCCTGCAATAAATCATATATCAATTCTAAGGAGTCAATGTCTTTTTCGTTTATTTCTCCCAGTGAATTTTTTTTTGAAATATCGTTTAACTCAAAGTGCGCCTCTGATTTTATTTTAGGAATTTTTTCAAGCTCGGTTTCCATTTTTTTAAATTGTGAAAATTTTGATTCCATAATATTATACAGAGATTAAATTACTTTTAGTTTTGGACACTTTCTGAAGTAATTTTTCCATGGCATTATTGAAATGGTTAAGAATAATTTGTGATTTATGACTAATCATTTCTTCAGATGCTCCTTGGATATAATAATATCCATTCCTCAATTCACCGTCATTTTCAAATATTGACTGTTGTGGTTTGCCATCCAAAATGCCATTATAATTTTCTATTTTTAAGGTATCTAGAACCGCTTTTGCGTTGACGGGGCTATTTTCGTTTGCTTGAGGTGGTTTAAGAAAAATATTATTTATATTTGTTAGTGCATTTACAAAATTTGACTGTTGGTCTGTGTAAAGATCTTGAATATTAAGATTTATTTTTTCTTGAAAATCAACCGATTTTAATTTTTCCTGATCAATAAGTTTTTTATTTCGCATTACATCTATGTGTTCACTGGTGTCAACATAGTCTCCATTTTTATCTAAGAAATATCCAGTAAACTCGCTGTCAATAAATGATTTATTATGTTGTTCAACCGCATCAGCGATAGATTGTTTTAATTTTATCCACTCAAAAACAATTTCTTTTTCAGTATCATTTTCAAAGTTAACATTCTTTTCTATACCTTCGAGCATATTTTGAAATTCCGCAGGTGTTTCTGGTATGTAGTAAAAATTTCTAAATGTTGAATGGTACTTATTGTAAAGTTGAATTGCTATACCAGCGTTATGCGAAGTTAGAATTGATTTCTCAAATTGTTCAATGGTATCGCAAGCCATTCCTTTTATTTCAACTCTTGCACCTGTCTGTTTATTATTTTCAAACATATCAAAAGATTTTGCGTGTAGGTGTTTTGTTTTCTCTATTTCTTTTCCTGCAAGAATTCCGGTAAGCTGAGACATTGTTAAAACGTTATGCAAAAAATTAGTATTTTCATCAACTTCAAGTCCACTTTCGCCAACTAAACTTAAATGATAGCCTCGGGGGGCATTAGGGTACTTCTCGAAGTTAAGATCTAAAAACCCAGCATCTTGCAACAATTTCATTTCTGCTAAAAGTATATAAGGATTATAAGTAGGCTTTAATGCTATTTCGTGAATTCCATCATTGCCCTTACCGATATTTGCCGAACGGCTTACTAACTCGATGTCTTTTTTATACCCTAAAATACTTTCTTGCAAATAAGAATCTCTTATAGATGTTGTAACTTCATATTCAATCCCCATAGACACATGAGTACCATTTGGAATTGTTTCAGGGTTATATTTGTTTAAAACTTCCTCTACCTTTTTAATTTTTTCTGAAAATATTTTTGGGTTGTCTATACCATACGCAGAAATTGCAAGAGCAATTAAGTGCTTACCCTTGTTTCCGTAATTACCCTCAAATTTTTCAAGTATCTCTAAAATTTCTTTAGGTAATTTTTCTCTATCATCAATAACCCAAAAAGATTCTTGAATATTTTCTAGTCTTGCTTTTTTTATTTCTAAATCTTTACTCTCAATATCATTTAATCCATCTTTAATTTTTTCAAAAACCTGATCTCGAACATCTTTATTTTCAGTAAAACTATTATTACTTGTCGATAGGTTGGACATTGCCTCCTGTATTCCTATTTTTATTTCCGAGTATTTTTTAATATCTTCTGTGGAGTAATTTTTTAATTTTTCTATAAAATCATTAACTTCAGCTTCATTGAAACTTGAGTTTTCTATAACTTGCAGGAATTTTGTATTTTGAATTTTTTTAATAAAATCTTCTTGCGCACTAGCTTCCATTGCCTTAAATGTACTAAAAAAAGTAAGCGATTTTTCTTTAAATTCTTTAAGTTTATGAAAAGGTAATTCTGATGGAGAGAGAGTAATACCAGAAGATAAAACTTCCTCTAAGTCATTAAAAGTAAAGAAACGGAATGCATCATGAGTATTGGCATCTTTAACGACCAACTTCCCATTTTTCTTCAGTTCTTGCTTCCACAGATCAACAAAGTATTTTCTCGTGTCTTCATTTAGATATTTCTGTAAATTATTGGGGTTAATATCTTTAATTTCAACTCCGGATTTAAAAAGATCTTCAAAATCTTGTTTTTCGAAAATTTCAAAAAGTTTTTTTGTTCTTGAGCCACAATCAAATTGACTAAAATTTTCTTTAGCTTTTCGTTTTAAAATTTCAGATAGTGAATGAATTTCACTATCGTCTACCGTTGCGATATAGTCTCTTTTTTCCTCCTCTTTTTTTGAAAGAGAGTGTATTTTTTGATCTAAATCATCATTAACTTGATAGTCTTTAAATAGGCCAAGTCTATGCAGTCCCTCGTTATCGCGAAGTAAGTCTTTAATGAAATTACGCTCATAATGAACTTTGGGAATAAGCTTGCGAGCTGTCTCATTTTCTTCAAAACTATATTTACCTCTCTCAAATATCCAGTAAGGCATTTTACCTAACAAAATAGATCGCTGATCTTCTTCTTTCCAACTACTTCCGCCTCCGTACTGCGGAGTACAGTCGTAATATAATGTACTTTCATTAAGCAAAGTGGCGCTCCCTTGAAGATTATTCAAAAATGATTCTATCATTTCAAAATTTCCTTCGTTTATATATTTTTCAAAAATTGGCTTTATTTTATCGCCAATTTTTCTTTTATTGTTTCTAAAAAAATAGTTGTCCTCTTGGGTCTCGTTATAAGGTTGTCCAGAAAGAACCAGTGAGGCACCTGCCTTAATCGTAAAATCAGAAATATCTTTTTTCTTCAGAGAATCTTTTACTCCCGCATTGAGTCTTGATCGTAAAAGAACTTTGATTTCGTCTAGGGTTTTTTCAGGATCTTCAAGCAATCTTCCTTGAGCAGTCTGAATCTTTTTTACACTTTCAAATAAATCATTACTCACCTGATTTTCATATTCTTCAAACGAAATATCTTCTGGTTTCAAGATTTCTATCAATGGAAGTATTTCTGTACGATATTTTTCTTCAAATACTTTATTTTCTTTTTCCTCTTGGTTATTTGCCAATTCAGCAGGAGAAATTTCTTCTGCTTTTTCCGATATATTTTTAGGAGGTTGGTCAAATTTCATAAATTTATTTTAACAATTCGCTACTAGAAATTCCAAGCGCTCCAGCGATTTTTTCCAAAGTCGAAAGAGTGGGATTCATTCGACCATTTTCAATATTGCT
>CAYRQO010000090.1:0-229 GCA_964426515.1 uncultured Candidatus Saccharibacteria bacterium
TTAATTTTAAAAATAAATCTTGGTAAAAAATTATGCTTAATCACAACTGGAACTTGAATTAAAAAGTGCATTAAAGCTCCAATTATCACCCCAAAACCAAGTCCATAAATTCCAAATTGCGGATAAAGAAAAATTACTCCTAAAAGAATTCCAATATTATAGAAAACTGGTGACAATGAAAAAATTAAAAAATTTCTATATAATTGAGTTACTGTTCCAACCAGATTGG
>CAYRQO010000090.1:254-3762 GCA_964426515.1 uncultured Candidatus Saccharibacteria bacterium
ATAACATTATCCGACTTGTTGTAATTAATAAATTCATCTGATATTCACTAAAACCAGGAACAATATAGGAAACAATATACGGCATCAGAATCACAATGATTAAACTAGCAATAACCATAAAAAGCATGTAGGCGCTAAAAACATTGTCTATAAATTTCTTTGCTTTTTGAATATTATTATCTCCGCTATTAATTCTTTCAATCAAAAATGGCATCAAGACTGTGACTGAAGCAAGAGAGGCTATCGATATGTATAAAAAATCTGGTATTCGAAAAGCGGCATAATAAACATCTAAAATTGGTCCGGGGCCAACAACCGAAGCTAGCATTCTATCTCTAACAAGTCCCAATATTTGAGATAATAAAGCGAAGCTGCCAAGTAATAAGGCAGCTTCGTTTACTCCACGAAATTCTTTATTTAGAAATTTAATAATACGATTAACCATTATTAAAATAAGGAATTATTATTGTTTTTCCTTTAATGGAGGCTTTATTGTATTATCTTTTTCAGTCTCAGAAGTTTCTTGTTTTTCTCCAATTGAATTAATAGCATCTTTTACTTCTTTATTTTCTGGATCAATTTTTAGTAAAATATTAAATTGAATTAAAGCATCATTTGAGCGTCCAACCTTCTTATATGATTGACCCAAGAAGAAACGGGCATTTAAATAATTATTATTTAAAATAACCGCCTTTTCAAAAGCACTAACCGCTCCTGTATAATCACTATTATTATATCTTAGTAAACCAAGTCGGAAGAAAACAGTTGGGTCATTAGGAGCTAATAATCCAGCATACTCGGCTTTACTGATAGCCTCAGCTAAATTACCTTCATTTGTCTCAATTTGAACTAAAAGAAAAATTGCATCAATATAATTTTCTTTTAACTCCAGAGCTTGAGCAATATACTTTCTGGCTTCTGTATTATTTTCCTTAATAAATTCCAAACTTGCTTTTGATAAAACAATGGATGGATTATTAGGAGCGAGTACAAGAGCTTTTTCATAAGCAGCCATGGCACTTTCGTAACTATTCTCAACAGCCATTGGAACAAAGGTACTATAGATATTGCCAAGATTCATATAGTTCAAATACTGTTTTGGATTCTGATTTATTGCTAAATTTGCTGATTGTTGAGTAAGATTTATAAGTTCTTGAAGATTTGATTTAAGAATATCTTCAGATATATTCTTATCGGCAATAAGTAAATTTATTTTAGCTAAATATAATTGTGATAAATTTCTATAATAAATATCATTTTTATCTAAAGATACGGCTCTCAATAACATTCCCTCTGATTTAGTTAATGACTCCATTGTATTCTCACTATTTAAACTTTTTGAAAAATACATAATTGATGTAAATTTTTCAATATAAATATAAGTCAAAGAAACAGCCGAAACCATCAAGACTAAAAGAATTAGGATTGAAAAGAAACTATTACGAGGATCCGATAGGAAAGAAAAATCTTTCACTGGGATTGCTTGTCTATAAACTAATATACCAATCAATATTCCACTTGAAGTAAAAGCCAACATTAACAACAAAATATTTGGATTGTATAAAATAATTGAAACCCAAGAATAGATTGAAATCATCAAAGTTGTCATTATAAAATAATTCGACAATCTATCGCGGAGAGCAAGTCTAATAGACTGAATACTTCTAGCTATATAAACAATCAAAAAGAGTAGGAAGGCCACGAGCCCAAGAACACCAGCCGTTACAGCGATTGTAGCCAAAAAACTATATCCCACAGTAAAATCAGTATTCCAAAATAAGGTTTGATTTATTCCTTTAGGCTGCCACAAAGACCAATCATTCACAAAAGTATTAGGGCCAGTTCCGAGCAATGGATTATGCCTCATTGCTTTATAAGCGATTTGAGACGTAGTCACAATTGAAGGACGAATATCAGGATTATTAAAACTTACATATTTAGAGACAACATCACTAGCTAAATTTCCTCCAATTAAAAAAATTAGTGAAATAAAAACAACAATTAAAGATATAAATGGAAACTTTTTCTTTTGATTCTCTTCTTGAATAATTTCAACACCAGCATTCTGCAATGAAATACTATAAACAAATAAAATAACAGAAAAAATTCCAACAAGTAACCAAGCCAAGGAGAAATTAATAATAATTAAAAGTAAAATACTTAAAATTAATAAAACATATTGAGCAACTCTAAAAATTCTATCCGTTTTAAATAATTCAATAGTAAACAATGAAAGTAAAATCATTATGCCCAAAATTAAAGCAAAATTATTCCAACTACCAATTAAATTGCCCGCTGTTACCCCTTGTAAAAATCCGGGCAAAACAACGTTAAATCCAATTATTATATTTAATAATTGGAATATAACTACAATCAAGCCTGCTAAAAACAAAGAAAACAGGAAATACCATATCTTTTTTTCCGACTGAAAATATACAGAAGAAAGGAAAAAGAGAATAAAAAGAATGAGCATTGAACCAAATGTCCCAATTTCAAATCCACTTCCAAAAAGTGAAACATAAAGTGAGGAAGAAAAAAATGACGAAATCAAAAAGATTAAAGGAATAGCCATAGCAAATAATAATAATTTATCTTTCGGGATTACAAATTTACCCTCTCCAAGTCTCGATATAAACCAGAAAAAAATTGAAAGAGTAGCTCCGATTGAAATTAAAAAACCTTTACTTGCTTCTAATGTCACCGGTGAATACGGAATAAAGAAAAATATACTAACAAATAATGTTGCAAGAAGTGTAAAAAACGACAATTTATTAAAGAATTCTACTTTTTTTGATTCCATATTTTTAATTGGCTCGCCACAGCTTTATGCTAAGACAGCAAAGATGTTAAATTATTATAATTATTTAATTATACCTGATAAATAAAACAAAAACTAGACTACGATGTTTATAACTCGCCCTGGAACATATATAATTCTCTTTATTTCTTTATTTAAAATCCAAGGGATAACACTCGGATCTTCCTGAGCCATTTCTTTAATTTTGTCTTCCGGAGTATCTATTGGAACTTTTATCTCAGATCGAACTTTACCATTGACTTGAATCATTATCTTTATCATATCGTCAATTATTTTTTTCTCATCCCATTTAGGCCACTCGCTTTTATTAATTGACTCTGTTTCCCCGAGATTATGCCAAATTTCCTCTGCTATATGTGGAGCAAACGGTGAAAGAATCTGTAGAAACATCTTAAAATCTTTCTTTGTCACATTGTTACCTTGAGCGAAAGCAGATTCCATTTCATTCACCAATATCATCATCGAAGAAATAGCTGTATTAAAAGCAAAATTTTCTATATCTTCACTAACTTTTTTAATAGTTTTATGTAATATTTTTTCTAATTCAAGAGAACCTTTGTCATTAGTTATTTTTTCTTGGATTCTATAAATTTTATCAATAAACCTTCTCGAGCCAATAATACTTTCTGTCGACCAAGGCAAGCTTTGCTCAAATGGGCCCATAAACATTTCATAAACACGCAAAGTATC
>CAYRQO010000091.1:0-3697 GCA_964426515.1 uncultured Candidatus Saccharibacteria bacterium
GTCGGCCGTACATACAATCTTCGTTATAATCGGCCGCAAAAATTAAGTAACAATCTTTATTTTCAGCTGAACCATTTGTGTAATCACTCCGGACATTATTCAAACACATCATTCCAAGCCTCGGAACTTTTATCTGCAATTCTTTGTATTGTTCAAAAAAGTTTTTATCAGGATTGTAATCCATAGCAAAACTTTTTGGATTCCACTCATCACTCCACCAACAATCATGACAATACACTGTGTATGGTGACTCTGGAATATAAACAGTTATCATATCTTTCTTACAAAGATCACAAGGTCTCTTATATAGTGTTCTTTCGTTTCGAAAAATAAGTCGTCTAGCCATTCGGCAGTCAGGACAATAAAGCGGAGGTGTAGTTTTCACCTGCTCATAAAAAACAATATCTTCATCTCTAATTGTAAATTCTTTTTCACATGTCTTACATATTTCTTTTGTCATATAATTGATTAACGGAATTTTAAAATGATTGAATTAACAACTCTCTTTGTGTTGGGACTAATATCATCTCTTTCGGTAACTTTTATTGCCTCATGCCACTCTCCTCGCTTTCCTTCGTGCACAACAACATTGTTCTCAAAATTTTCATCTACTTCCTCGATGTAGTAATTAGATATTGAATGATCAGTTTCAAAAGTTCCAAGGAGAGAATAATTTTTCGGAGTATATTCTAACTCTTCATTCATTTCTCTAATTAAGGCATCTTCATTATTTTCATCTCCTTCTAATCCTCCCCCGAATCCACCTAATATATTTGGATTTCTTGGTGCGTCATCACTTCTTCTTTGTAAGAAAACATAAAGATTATTTTCTTTAAAATAATAAGGAATGAGCATTGAGTTGTGTCTTTTTTCCATATTTTATTATTGTATCACATGGATTAACTTTCACGAGGGCGGTATTGGAGGGCTTCTAGGATATGAGCTTGGGTGATGTCTTTGCTTTTCTCAAGGTCGGCGATGGTCCGGGCGATTTTGATGGTGCGGTGATAAGCTCGGGCCGAGAGTTGGAGTCGTTCGGCACTTTGGTTTAATAATTTTTTCGTTTCTTCATCAAGTGGGCAGTAGATATTTAATTCTTTAACATTTATTTCACTATTAGTATTAATTTTTCTTTTTGAGTTTTTAAATCTTTTATTTTGAATTTCACGAGCCTTATGAACTCTATCTTTGATAGCTTTTGTCTTTTCTCCGTCATTTAAATTATTTGAAAGTTTTTCAAAATCAACATTACCAACGGTGACCCAAATATCAATCCGATCCATTATTGGGCCTGACAATTTTCTTTTATAGCGATCAAGATCGCTCGGTTTACAAATGCACTCTTTTTGTTTATTGCCTTTATTCCCACAAGGGCATGGATTCATAGCAGCGATTAAAATAAAATTTGATGGAAAAATTGCTGAACCTTTGGCTCGCGATATAGAAACAACATTGTCTTCAAGGGGTTGACGCAAAGCCTCGATAACCCTTTTTTCAAATTCCGGAAATTCATCGAGAAATAACACTCCGCGATGAGCTAAAGTTACCTCTCCAGGTTTTATATTTGCTCCACCTCCAATCATTGAGACATAACTAGCGGTATGATGTGGGGACCTGAATGGAGATTCAGTAATTAAAGCCTCATCTAATAATCCAACAATTGAATGGATGCCAGTTATTTCTAAACACTCATCTTTACTCAAGCTTGGGAGAATTTGCGAAAAGACTCGAGCCAGCATTGTTTTGCCGGTTCCAGGTGGTCCCGACATGGCAATATTGTGACCACCAGCGGCAGCAATCTCAAGCCCTCGTTTGGCTCCTTCTTGACCTTTAATGTCAGAGAAATCTAAAGAGCCAATTTTTTCTTTTGGAATTATTTTAGTCTTAGGTTGGGGAAATAATTTAGGGCGTTCACTCTCAAGTAAATTACCTTTTCGGTCTTTTTTCGGGATATAAATATGATCAATAACTTCTTTTAAACTTTTCGCTCCATAAATTGTGATGCCATCAATTAAAGCAGCTTCTTCGGCATTTTCAATTGGCAAGAAAATTTCTTTATAACCTTGTTTTTTGGCCACTTCTGTTAAGGGTAAAGCGCCTTTGATTGGCCGGAGGTCACCATTTAGAGATAACTCACCTAAAAAGATTCGACCCTCAGGATCAAAATCAATTTCTTCGGCTGAAAGCAAATATGATAAAGCAATGGCTAAATCAAAATATGGCCCTTCTTTTTTTAGATCAGCCGGAGATAAAGAGATAACGATTTTTTGGTTTTGATTTTTAGGAGAATTATAGCCAGAGTTTTTTAAAGCTGAGCTCATTCGGTCTTTGGATTCATCGACGGCCTTATCGGGTAATCCGACTAAAGTAAAAGCGTGCAAGGTGTTTTTTGTAATGTCGACTTCGATCGTTACAATTTTACCTTTCAGTAAATATGTTTGGGCCGAATAAATTCTTGAGAATGACATAAAAATATAAAATCCCAAAATAGGTATTTTGGGATTTTAAGCTAAACGACTTTTTCCATGCAATCCTTGCAGGTTGTAGCTGCGGGATTGACCTCTAAGCGATCATCTTCAATTTCTTTTTGACACTTCTCACAAATTCCATACTGATCACCTTCAATTTTTCCTAAAGCCTTGTTGATATCTGCTAGTCGAAGTTCAAGTAGGTCGAGTTTGCTTGAGCGTTCTTCAAAATCTTCAGCTCTGTCGGCTAGATCGCCCTCATCTGGGACTTCTTGAGAATTTATTTGATCTTCTGGTACAGCTTTCCAATCCCCTGTCTTATCGACTTGGCCAATAGCTCCTAGTTCTTCTTCTAGTAATTTCTTTTCCTCTTGTAATTTTGTCTTATATATATCTCTATTCATAATAATATATTAACAATTTGTTAAGAAAATAACAACAATTATTGTGGCTCTGAATTCTTTGAAATTAGCCTTGAAATAACCTCTTTTAGAGCCTCTTTGTCGCTTACGATAACAAAATGGTTTTTATTGATGAAAACATAATAAAGTATTCCTTCTCCAGTATCTCCATACAAGACTCGAGCATCATGATTGTTGATAACGATATCTTTCCATGACTTTTCAAAAAGCGGACTTTCGGGTGGAATATTTTTTAAATCTAAAACAATAAATAAATCTTTTAAAATTGTTTTTTCCCAATCAAGCATCGAAGCATAGGTTTGGGTATAATTGTTTGTTTCAAAAATTAAAAATGTCACAGGTTCATTATTTATAATTTTATATTTTCCAAGTAAATATTCATCAGATAAAGATCGGACCAAAGCCCCTGGAGCACTGGAATCAATTACAGAAAGAAAATCTTTGGCCGTTAATTTTTCTGTTAGCTCATTTATTTTTTTAGTTAAGAAGATAACTTGCACTTGACCAGAGTTTGATAAATTATTTTCTTTAACAATTTTTAGTAAATCATTTTGGTTGCTGATATTTGTGACATCAAGGCTAGAGTAAGAATCATAATTAACGAAAGTCTCAAAATTGTTTACAACTACTGGAGCGACCACTTCTTTTTTTTGAAATAAAAAATATGATCCAACGAGACCAGCAGCAATTAAAATTATTCCACCGATTACTAAAAATATTTTTGAGGTTTTTGTTCCCTCTGCTTGTTTGTAGATTGTTTCCTGTTCTCTTTTTTGTTTTTCGGCTAAAGCAATTTTTATAACGGAA
>CAYRQO010000092.1:0-3524 GCA_964426515.1 uncultured Candidatus Saccharibacteria bacterium
CCCTGACTGAGAGTTCCACAAACTCTAGTGCTAACCATTACACTATAGGCACCATAACAACTCTATTAAAAAATAGAGTGACTACATCTTTATACCAGAAAAACGCCTATAAATCAAAGGGGCTATTAAAAAAATTTAGATATGTGGGTATTAAAAAATTTTATTTACAAACAACTCCAGTCGGTGGAATTATAAGATCTTTTTGAGTCCCAGTATTATCAACACAATAATAAGACCTATATTCTCCTGCTGTCGGAGAAGATGGATTATAATCATCTGATATTGGAATAGTCAACGACCAGGCGTTTGCCGTTGAATAGCAGAATCCGGTACCGTTTGTCTTTTCCATAACCTTATTAAGCAAATCTGAAATCTCACTAACGGCTAAAGTTGAATCTTTTTTATGACCCACTGGAGAAAAGAGTGACCCAGATGTTGGGTTCATACAACTTCCACTACTATTGGATTTACTGCCATATGATTTTTCGGTTGAAAAAAAATTCGTGGCCACTTGTTTAAACGAAAAAATTTCATTTTTTAATTTAGCTTCCTTAACTGAATTTACAAAAACCGTGGCTGGAACAGAAATTTCCGGGATTAATATTTCATTCGATATATTAAAATCATAATAAGTGGTTTTCCAGTCAAAAGTCACAACTTTATCTCCAATACTTTTATCTTCAAAACCAATGATCTTCGAAAGTGGCACATCAAGAACCACACTGTATTGGTAAATATTATTATCATTCTGACCAATCCATACATCAAAAGAATCTACTGTGATCGAGCCAATAATTTGATCAAGTTTAATTTGATCTTCTTCTTCGTGATTGAGGGTGAAATTTTCATAAATTTTACTTAATAATTTCTTCGATACTTGCCTATCAGGAGTTATTGAATAATGATAAGTATCAACATCTTTAATTTTCTCTGCTCCTTTTTCAATAATTTCAACTGTGTTAATAAATTCATCATAAACACCCAAAGTTTCATTATCAACAAAAGAAGACATCCCACTTGATATTATTTTATATAGATTTAATTTACTAAGTTCAACTCCAAGATTCCCGGAAAAAAGTGGTGAAATTAAATTAAATTCTTGCTCATTTATTTTAACAATTGCAGATAAAGGAGTATTTTCTTTTATAATTTCGCTAAGATCTGGAATCCCAACAAATAAATCTGAATCATTATTTTTTATATTCGTCACAATATCCGATTGAAGCCTCGAACTTTTAATCGTGACAATATTATCAGACAAAATACTCCCTCCACTTTGATTAATTTTCCCTAAGGTCGTAATTGAAATAGAATCTTTGTCTTGTGAATTAACCGCCTCGCCACTAATAAGTCCAGTGCTAATATTAGCAAAAGATGGCGAAGATATCTCTATCTTGGTTTCTGTTTTATATGAATTGAGGGCCGATAAGGTTTTTGAGTTATTTAATAATAAGACTTTCGGGTCTTTTTTAATAAAAGATAAATTAAAATCATCTATATTTATATAACCAGTCACAAAAACCCAGGCAATAAAAGACACCAGAATTATTGCTAAGCCTAAAATATACCATTTAATTAAATTTTTACCTTTCTTTTTAACAACTTCCTCTTGTTGTCGATTGGCTGACAATAAATCATTACTATATGAAGCAATCATCGCAGATTTAGGTAAATTACTCGCCAAAAAACTAGTGGTTGGAATTGTTTTTTGATTTTCGGTTTTAATGGCATCATTTTTTATTGGACCAGATGAATTAATCGTTGGTTTAGGAATTAAGGTCGGTATAAGTTCCTCTTTTTTTTCTTCAACTTTTTCAATCTCTTTAGATTGAATAAATTTCTCTTCAACCTTTATTGGATCTTTAATTGGAACAACCATTGGTGTCCAAACCCTTGGCACATCCTTGTTTTCATTTTCGGCTTTAGAAATTTCTGGCGCTGATAATTCTTTATTAAAAATTTCAATATTTGAATTAATATTTATGTCTGCCTTTTTTTCTTCCAAATTAATCTTTGGCTTTAATTCATTTTCAATAGTCAAAAACCCTTCTTCAACATCTGATGGGTGCCAACCAACTTTAATTAAAATAGAAACAATACTTTCCTTTGATTTATTATTTAATTGTTGCTTCTTTATGTAAGAAATTAAATCAGAAGTTATCATATATATTATTGTAACATTTTATCCTAAAATTGGTAAACGTATAACTTGCGCCCAAGTTTATATTTACTTCTGTTTAAATCGATCTCTTCTATTGGCCTTTTATTAGTAAATTGAAACGACAATGATACTAGTCGAGTTCCTGGTTTTAATTCACTATCGAATTTAGAAAGTAAATCGTCCATGACATTTGGGTATAAATAAGTAAAAATATGCGTCGCTTCTGATAAATCATGTTTAAAAAAATCGGTCCTTAAAACTTTAACATGATTATTAGTTTTTTTCTGATTATAGTGAGCTCCAATTTTCGATAAGAAAAATGGAAAGACTCCATTTTCAATTCCGATATACTTAGCTTTTGGATGAAATTTTGATAAATAAAATAAAATTCGGCCATCTCCACAGCCTAAATCATAAACTACACTATCGTCTTTTATCTCTAAGGCTTTTTCAATATCTTTTAAAACTGCTTTGGAGCTTGTGACAAACGGGGCTTTATTTTTAAAATTTCCAATCGTCCACAGAATAAAAAGAACCAAAATAATAATTAAAAATATTAATAAAATAAATTCAGACACATAAAGTAAAATATGAAGCATACTTCATATTATACTACAAAAAGTTGTTTATTATAATTTTGTGCACGAGAGAAGATTTGGCTACTACTTAGCCAGGTGCTTTTATATTCCTAAAGAATAAATAAAAACCTTTCAAATCTCCGCTCACAAAAAGCAGTTTTTGTGCACGAGAGAAGATTTGAACTTCCATGCCCTTGCGGGCGCTACCACCTCAAGGTAGTGCGTCTACCAGTTTCGCCACCCGTGCATTTTGAAATTCTAACAAAAAAATCCATTCTTGTGAAATGGATTTTTTGTTTTTATTCTTCCGATTTAATTTCTACCTCCTCAACTTCTTTCGGTTCTTTTTTGGCTGAGAGAGTTATACTCTTTAATCTCTTTTTAACTTCTTTAACAGCTTTTGTTCTTATGAAATATAATTTACTTCGGCGAGTTTTTGATTTTCGGATAACTTCAATTTTATCAACATTGGGAGAATAAAGTGGGAAAATACGTTCAACTCCAACACCTGAGGCTACCTTTCGGATAGTAAATGTCGCGCCGGATTCAGTCCCATGTTTACGACAAAGAACCAAACCTTCAAAAGCCTGTAAACGAGTTTTACCTTTTTCTAAAATCTTACTCCAAACCCGAACCGTATCACCAGCTTTAAAATCAAGCTTTTTGCGATCATCTTGAGCAACTGGGGTAAATTGTTTTTTCGTTAATTCCATGGGTTGTACTTTATCATATATAGCTATTTTAAGCAAGAAGGTACGTCTTTATCGCCTTTTTAAAATCAGCTG
>CAYRQO010000093.1:0-3523 GCA_964426515.1 uncultured Candidatus Saccharibacteria bacterium
GAGCTAGCCCCCGTTCACGGTTTTGTTGTTGTGAACGTTCTGAAGAAACATGAACGGAAATATTGGTCGGCTTGTGTACAATTCGCACTGCTGTTTCTCTTTTGTTTACATTTTGTCCACCCGCGCCACCAGCTCGAGCAAAAGTTACTTCAATATCTTCATCATTAAGTTCAATTGCTCCAATATCATCAATTCTCGGTGAAACCTCAACCAAGACAAATGAAGTCTGTCTTTTGCCGTTAATATTAAAAGGTGAAATTAGTACCAAGCGATGCACTCCAGATTCATGCCGCAACATTCCATAAGCCTCCTTACCCTGAATCTCGAGAGTGATATTTCGATAACCATTTTGGTCATTAGTATTGCTATCAAGCACGATTATTTGCCAATTCTTTAAAGCACAAAACCCCTGATACATTTCCACCAACATCCGCGCAAAATCTTCCGCATCATCACCACCAGCACCAGCCACGATTGTCATAATGGCATTACTCTTATCGTACTTACCTTTTCCGTCCGAGACATCTTTCAAATCCTGCAATTCTTTAATCATCGCTTGTGCCAATTTTGGATCACTCCAAAAGGTTGGTTCCAGCATCGCTTTTTCAATTTCAGCAATCCGAGTTTGTGGGTCTGACATAATGTAGTGATTATAACAAAAAATGAAATTATCTGCCCAAAAGAAAAACCCAACACTTGTGGTGCTGGGTTTTTAATTTTACTAAAAATTAGAGTTTTTGAATTTTTACTTCATACTCTGGACTGGAAATGTGAGACCTTGCTTGTTAAGAAAGCAAAACACCACATTCCAAACATTACTATTAAAAGTACAAAATTTTTAACATTAATCAGATCATTCATAGTCTCTCCCGTACTAACCAAGGATATAGCGACTACAACCAAATAAGAAATGATAACAAACCCCCAATCTCCTTTCATGATTTTCTCCTGTAATTTTTTATACAGCAATTAACCAACTAAAGAAACAATGTGACCTTATATAGAATACAAGTATTTTACAAGATGTCAATGTGTTTCATTCATTTTATATTAAAAGATTCCTTTCGTGTATTTATTACGCTTGATTTTCCTTAATGGTACGAGTTGTTGATACAATTAAATTATATTCTGTTTCTGCCCTACCAAAAATAGTTCGATAAAGATTAAGCTTATGACTATCGTGAACATATACTAAACCCGGTAGCGAATCGCACGCTCTTTTGTAAAAAGAGCGAATATTCAATACCATTGAATGAACCGTTTCATTACTCTTTTCAAGAAAAATACCTTCAACCTCATCAAGATATTTTTTTATCTTAATAATAATTGATTGTATTTCAATAAGACAAACTAAACTACCTTCAATCTGACTAAGTCCGAAAATACTAGAAGTAAGACTTAATTTATTATCAAGTTGTTGTTTTTTAATTTCAGCTATTTGAGAATTAAGCCTATTAACCTCCACAAGTAGGTAAGCTTTTTCTGTGTCTTGATAAACATTTTCCCAAGCCTCTTCAAGTAATTTATCCAATCTATCTGATACACGTTCAAACTCTCTCTTTAGAAGAAAAGAGTCGAACGCATTCGCATAAACTACCGATGAAAGACACATGACGAGAGTGACTAAAGTTGCAAAAATCTGCAAAACCATTGAATCACTCATAACCACAGTAAGCATTGCAAATACTGCAATCAGTCCGAGCAACAATCCCAATCCAATATACTCTTTAAGATTCATATTGCCTCCTTCTTTAAAATTTAAAAAAACAAAATCAACCCATACAATAAAACATTTTATGTTAAATGTCAAACCAGAAAAACCGATCGGTCTTTATAAAAAATCCCCCCACCAGAATTAACTGATTGGGGGATTTGGATAACAAAATAAATCATGAAAATTTTATTTGCTTTAATTCAGTTACTATATCTTCTGCCTGGGCAAGAGTTTCCGCTTTGACTACCAATGTTTCTATATTAGCCAGTATGGATTTTAATTTATTTAGACCTTCTACCACATCAACCGAAGAACCAATCGAAATAGACAAAGGAAGGGTCTCGTTTCTCTCACGACCAACTAAAACAGATAGTTTACTTAATAACTTATTCCTTATGTATTTATTGGTACTGTCAGAATTAATATCAATAATTTTATTATATCCTTTCATAATATAATACATAATTTCAGACACTTCTTTATCTACTACTTTTTTCAACTTTTCAATTTCATTATCTCGTCCTTTAACAAAATGTTTTAATGACAATCTAATGGCGGAAAGATTATCTATTAGAATTGATAACTCGACTTCCCCACCAGAAAATTCTACATTAACACTTTCAAAATCTTTTTTTAATAAATCAAAAAAATATTTAGCTATTCCCGATTTATTTTCTTCCAATTTTCCTAAAGTTGATAATAAAGATTTGACCTCTTCTTGCTTATCACGAAATCTATTTATTCTTCCAATTTGGATTTTTTTTCGGAAATAATCCCGTAGAGGAATATAAGCAGAGATATAAAGTAACGATATTACTATGGAAAAAAAAGTAAATGTACAAAAGAAATATATAAAATAAGTCTTTATACTATTAATGTAAAGACTAAAAAAATTAGCGTTTAAGGTAACAAAGGTTAGAATTGCAGAAAAAATTACTATCCTATCCCATAATTGTATTACTGAACTAAGCTTACTTTTCACAATAATGCTCCTTTTCAATTTTTAAATAACAGCCCAAAAGGCAAAATATCCTTACCTATATTGCAAGTTTTATGCAGAATGTCAACAAAATAAAAAACGCGTACAAAATAAATTTTGGTACGCGTTTATTTTTGATGGATAGATTATAGATAAACACCAATTCTGACTAAATTTAATTGCCTGACAGCACACTCCAAAATTAATTTAAGTTTATTCGACTGATTATTATAACCATTAGAAATAACGGTTGTGCAAGCTTCATCATATTTATCTTTAATTATCCTTAGATAATCAAGAACGACAGGATCTTTGTTTGAATTACTTTCAACTATACTCTTTGCATTATCATAACAATCCTTTACTGAACTCAAATAAAACAAAACTTCCTTAATCTCTTTTAATTTTATTTCTATATCGGCAAACTTTTTGAAAATTTGCTGATAGGAATATTTTTTAGACTTATCCTTGAGCTCGGTAAACTCATTTTTCAAATTAAGATATTCTTGCTTTAATATCCAAATATCCTGTTTGTTAAATTCCCAACAAATTTGATTAATCAATGAATTAATAGCTTGCATCTCACGAGAAATCATCATGTCTCTCCAGCATATGACACCAGCAGAAATTACGCCAAAAATCGGAATAATCAAAACTATATAAATAATATAATTCATTTCAGACCCCAACTAAAAATTAAAAGAACATTACATTAGTTAGACTAAACCGACATCAGAAATAAGTCAATTTATGTAAGCATCTTTACCAAATAATAAAAAATATATTTCTCTACAAAGAAATATGTTTTTTATTTTAATCTGAGCCAATGT
>CAYRQO010000094.1:0-3504 GCA_964426515.1 uncultured Candidatus Saccharibacteria bacterium
AGTATTATTAAACACAAAAACCAGCCATCAAATGTATTGAGGGCGGTAGCGGCAAGTTATTTACTTGTTTTGTGTAATAATTCATTACATTTTTAATATAACAGATATATACACATACTGCAAGATAAAGCCTAAAGCTCTATCTGGATGAGCCTGGGCTTTGTGATATAATAATCATATGTTTAATTTTAAGCCAAAAATGGAAGGAGAAAGAAATGAGCCAATTATGGAGGCCCAGGCTCAAGATACCCTAATTGAGAAAAAGGAACACTTTTTAACTCCCGAAAGAATCAAGGCAATCTACGAGAGAGGACGAGTTTTTATATTAGCTACAATTATTTCAATGGGAATGTTCCCCGCGGAAAAATCAGGTAAAGAACGTCTTTATGAAAATTTTACAGAAAAATTTAAAAACATACCTCCAGGTGAAGGGCGGAAAATTTTTGAGGACATAAATGAAATACTCAAATTGGAAGAATCCTCTATGTATTTTGCCCAAGACGAAGACAGCACACTACCAAAAGTAATTTTAGATCGTCACGCAAGAGAGGTAATGATAAAGTTAAGTTCCATGTTTCAATTTACATCTTGGGATGTAGAGCTCACTTTTGGGGATGATGATGACGAGAAAAAAATATTAAAAATTGATGATGAAATTTTATGGAAAAAATTGGAAGAATTACGCAATGATTTCCCGAGGGGAATGAAGCCGGGCATCTCATCTACCCCATATAATAATATCGAGTATTTAAACGACCCTATATTTTTTCAAGGCCTAAAGCGCCTTACAAGGATAGGCATGACAACAGGGGTGGGTTATTGTGGTAAGGAAAAGATACAAAAAGTTGCAACAGACGATAGTTTGTACGAACTCCTTAAAAAATTAAATAGTTCTAATACTCGATTTACAGCTGAGGTTGTACAAGGTATTGTTGTCGCCGGAGAAAAGCCCGAGCAAATGGAGGAAGATCACTGGCAATCATTACTAGATCGCCGTCCCAATTTAGAAAAGTTTTTACAATCAAGCCCAAACACAAAAGTGCTCGAATATGGCAAAGGAGTAGAGCTAGGGATAGGCGAACTCGAAGACATCATGAATGACGAAACAGGTAAGTACGCAAAATTTTTTGAGGATGAAAAAAATCAAGAAAGCATTGAGTTCCTTAATGGTATAGGTTACAATTTTCAATCAATGATGTTTTTATTGCGGTATGACTATGAAAATATGATAAATGAGCCAGTATTTCTTGATGTCCTAGAGAAATTAAAGTTTATTAATGCAAACGATGATAAATTTACCGTATGGGGGTATATCCTGAGCAAAAATCATCCTTACTACAATTTTGATACGAAAGAAGGTCTTGAGGTTTTACGGCATGATTTAACACTAATAAAAAATGAAAATGGCGAATTAAATGATTTTTATAAGCTTACAGATGCATTAAATAAAAGTAACGAAATGCATAGAAAGATTGACGACCCTGTGATGGAAAGGAACATTTTCGATAAATTAAAAACTGAATCAGATACCACTAAAAAAAATTGGGAGAATTTTTCAGAAGATCCTGCGCTCGAAATAGTATATAAATTAGGATATCATAAAAAAGTGCCCAAATATTTAGACACAATCAATCAATTTACAAAAGCTGATTGGATAATGCGTGTGGCTCGTAGTATGTATATAGCAAATACCCCAATAACTCCAGAAAGTTTCGAACAAACTTTTTATGAAATAGTCGGACTCAGAACAGACAAAGAATTAATTGAAAAATCTTTATTTAAGAATAGAAATGTTGCGTTGTTTGCTCATAACGAGAAGTATGGTGAGTCTAAAAAAAATTCATTAGATAAATATGAAATCAAAAATATAGGAAATAGTAAGTTTGGTAAATCAGCAGTAAGAAATGCAATCCTCCAACAAAACCCAATCGATTTGACTACATTTAGGGCAGAGAATACCCCAGAGTCGTTAATCAAGACCAAGAAGCTTTTTTTGGAGTATGTAGCAAGTAAAGAAAATCTCACCATTGTTGCTGATGCACATGGAGGAAAAAATGCAATCTATTTTACTCAAGGCATTCCAAAAGGAAGTGATTCTAAAAGTTCTGATTTGGCCCAAGCATCAGAGTATGTGACCACAAATGAGCTTGCCTCTGCAATGGAAGAGAGATACGATAAAAATATTAAAGATATTCCTATTATTCTTTTGACTTCTTGTTACGATCAGGATTTTATAAGAAAGCTGTGCGAAGAAATAATAGAAATAAATTCGCAAAAGGGAAAAGATATACCTCTGCCAATTGCTTCTGGTGATGCCGAATATGGCCAGTATGCCTACAGTACATATGATGATTTTGGAAGTGAATTTATTGGCCTTATCTTAAAAAATAAAGCTGAAACAAAAGTTAAAGATATTATTGAAATTGAAAATAATCACGGTTTGATTACAAATATTTCTTTATTTGTTCCTTTTAGTAAAGAGATCAAAGGATATAATAATAAAAAAGTTAAACAAAAAGTTTTTTATCAAATTACCCACACACCTACTACACCATTGCAAAAGACTCTTGCTCTACAATACGCAGAGGATCTTATAAGTAAAAAAGTGAACGAGAAAACAGAATCATATTGGGCTTATCAAAATCCGATTTGGAGTAGAGAAATTAAAAAAATAGTTGAGGAAAATTCATATGAAAGTTAAGAAATTACAAATATGAACAGAAGAAGAAATATAATATGAAAAAGGTATTTATTATACATGGTTTTGGAGGAGTGCCGAATGGGGGATGGTTCCCTTGGCTCATGGGCAAGTTAGCAAAAGAAAATATCTTTGCTTGTTCTTTGCCGATGCCTAATCCTGCTAATCCAGTAGCTAGCGAATGGATAAATACAATGCATTCATATTTAGAAGCAAATGAAGAAATCGTTTTGGTTGGGCATAGCCTTGGCGGAACAGCAGTTTTAAGATATTTGGAATCGCTTAACAATGTGTCAAAAATTGGTGGCGTTGTTCTCGTTGCTCCTGTTTCTGAAAAACTCGAGGTTACAGACCCGACTAGTGATTTTAGGAAAATAGATAATTTCTTTAATTCAGAATTTAACTTGGAAAAAATAAAAAATACTGCAAATAAAATAACTATTATCCATGGCAAGAAAGATCAATTCGTGCCATTCGAGCATTCAGAAAAAATTAGTAAAGGATTAGACTGCGAATTGATTACAGTAGAGAATGGAGATCATTTTAGCCAAAAATCTGAGCCTATTTGCTATGAATTACCACAAGCTCTCGACTCAATATTAAAAATAGTAAAATAAATATGGCGCATCATCATATATTTCACACAGAAGGAATTATTCTTTCACACCGCGCGCGGGGGGAGGCCAACAAGATGCTCTCTATTTATACGCTCGAGCATGGCTTGATCAATGCGGCGGCGCAGGGTATACGGCTCAACAAATCGAAACTTCGTTTTTCTTTGCAGGATTTATCTTATGCCAAAATTG
>CAYRQO010000095.1:0-3469 GCA_964426515.1 uncultured Candidatus Saccharibacteria bacterium
AATAAAAGACATTCCAAGAGTAGATCGCCCAAGGGAAAGGTTCCTACAAAAGGGGCCGGAGGCACTTTCAAAAAGTGATCTTTTAGCAATCTTGCTTGGCAGTGGAATAAAAGGGAAAAATGTAAGACAACTTTCCGAAAGTATCATTAAAAAATTCGGTAATAAGTTTTTAGATATCAAAGTGGATGACTTGCTCCAAGTCTCAGGGATAGGCCAAGCAAAGGCACTACAGATTGTTTCTTCTATTTCCTTGGTAAAAAGATTTTACGAGGAGAAAAAGGGAGGTGAAATTTTAATAAAGAACCAGCAGGATGTTTTAGCCCTGACGTACGACCTGACAGACAGAAAGAAAGAATACTTAGTCTGTCTCTACCTAAACGCGAGAAATGTTTTAATAAAAAAAGAGATTGTTAGTGTTGGATTACTCGACAAAAGTTTGGTCCATCCTAGAGAAATCTTTCATCCGGCTGTTGAGTTTAATGCCGCTAGTATCATTTTAATCCATAATCACCCTTCTGGAATATCCGATCCTAGCGAGAAAGATATAGAAATTGTTAAAAAAATATCTCAGGCCGGTGACATAATGGGAATTGCTGTAATTGATTTTGTTATTACTGCAAACAATGGGAGTTACAGTTTTTATGAAAAACTACAGCAAGGTAAGAGACGCTTAGATTACGTTGCTGACGGTAGGCAGGGAACCTTATTTGACTTATTAGAGATTGAAAGGCCGACTTATGAAATAAATGCCGAAAAGGTACAGGAGAATTATTTTTATATTCCTCAGATCAAGGAGAATCACTTCCAGTTACAGAATCGTAGATATATTGGAAGTAAGCATAAACTAATTGAATGGATTTTTTCTGTTATAAATAAAGAATGCGACAAAGGAAGTTCCTTCGCTGATGTATTTGCTGGCACAGGTGTTGTTTCGGCTGTAGCGGCTCGGCATTTTAATGAAATCATACTGAATGACTTTTTACATTCCAATTATGCAATCTACCAAGCTTTTTTTGGTAACGGTAAATGGGATAAAGAAAAACTTGATGATATAATCAAAAATTACAATAATATCAACGGTGAAGACTTAGAAAAGAATTATTTCTCCGAAAACTTTGGAGGAAAGTATTTCAGTCATAATTCCTCAAAGATAATTGGATTCATCAGAGAAAATATTGAAGAAAACAAAAGTAATTTAACAGACAAAGAATATTATATTCTAGTTGCTTCTTTGCTATATTCAATCGATAAAGTTGCTAACACCGTTGGTCACTATGATGCTTATTTTAAAAAGGATCATGTTGAGGATGGATTTTTTATGAGACCGATTGATCCAATCGAGGTAAAAAATGTCACTATTTTTAGGGAGGATACGAATCTATTGGCAAAGAAAATCAAAGCAGACATTGTTTATATCGACCCCCCGTACAATTCGAGGCAATACAGTCGGTTCTATCATGTGCTGGAGACTCTTACGAAGTGGGATAAACCAAAACTCTATGGAACAGCGTTGAAGCCTGAAGAGGAAAATATGAGCGATTATTGCAGGGTGCAGGCCAAAGATAGACTAGCTGAATTAGTAAGAAACCTAGATACTAAATATCTCGTAGTGTCATATAACAATACTTACGATTCAAAGAGTAATTCATCAAAAAACAAAATTACTTTACAAGAAATAAAAGATATTTTAACGGCAAAAGGTAAGACTAAAGTTTTTGAGAAAGATTACAGACATTTCAATGCCGGTAATACTGATTTCAAAAATCATAAAGAATATCTGTTTGTAACCACTACTGACTATGGAAAATAAAATTAAAAGATCCCCATTGTTCTACATCGGGGACAAATACAAGTTAATGAAGCAGTTGGTCAATTTATTTCCAAAGGAAGTAAGCGACTTTTATGAACCGTTTGTTGGTGGCGGAACTGTCTTTTTAAATATTCGCGCCGATAAATATTATCTGAATGATAATGACAAAAATATTATTAATATACATCGTTTTTTATTTGGCAGTTCCAATAACCCAGATTTATTTTTCAAGAATGTAGAAAATATAATAAAAAAGTATCGTCTATCACGATCATACAAGGAAGACATAATCCCAATCTCCTTAAAAAAGAAATGCAAAAAAACATATTTTGCCAGATTCAATAAGGGGGGTTATGAGAAATTAAGAGTTTGCGTAAATAAGAATATAAAAAACGATCCTCTAATTCTATATATCTTGCTTATCTACGGATTCAATAGAATGTTGAGATTCAATGGAGGCGGTAAATTTAATCTACCGGTTGGCAACGTAGATTTTAATAAAAATGTTGTTAACGCTCTAAATAGCTACTTTGACTTTACTCGAAATAAGAAAATAACTTTTAGTTCGAAAGATTTTAGAAGTTATTTTGCTGATCGAAAATATGGAAAAAACGACTTTGTTTATCTAGACCCACCATACTTGATAACAGCCAGCGAATATAACAAACATTGGGATCAAAAAGCCGAAGCTGACTTACTAAAGACAATAGATGATCTAGATAAAAAAGGGGTTAAGTTTGCTCTGTCGAACGTGACTCACTATAACGGTAGAAAAAATGATTTACTGATTGACTGGATGAAAAAATATAAGACACACAAGGTAAAGAGTAATTACATCAGCTATCACAATAATGGTAAGAAACAGATTAAGGAAGTGTTAATTACCAATTATTAAATATATGAAAACAAAAACAAGAGAATCAGAATACAAACCATTATTGTTTACTACCACACTTAGAAATCCAGAGAGACTCAAGTGGTTTTTAGGAGTCCTTAAGGATTATGATGGGAAAGTTCTCGATGATCAGTTGGCTGAAGAAATCTCTGGAGAAGTCATTCGAGTTGGCTTGTATAAACCCACCAAGATAAGTACTGTTATAAAGAAAAAGATTGAAACAAAAGAGCCATTATCCGATTCTGAAGTTAAAAAGGTTCTTGAGGGCAATCCGCAGAATCACAAAGAAGCCGGTTTTAGTAAGGGCTGGGCTTCCCGATTTGATACTTGGTTTAAGATTGCCAAGGAGCTCGGTTTCGTCTACTACAAAAATGGTGAAAAGATAAAATTTTCTGATATCGGATTAAAATTAGTTGATAATGAGCATCCTGAATTTGAACAGCAGGCTTTTCTTAATGCCTTTGTAAAATATCAAAGCAATAGTCCGTTTAGACGAGTGCTTAATGAAAATGCACCGCTGATCTTATTGCTTGGTGTTATTAATAAAATAAACACTGACAAGGATTTAAACGGGACCGGAATTTCAAAATTAGAGTTGCCGTTGGTTATATTTTGGAAAGACAATAATACAGAGGAGTTATATAAACTTATAAAGAAAATCAGAAAAGAACACGGCTATAGTCCGAGTTGGGAAGTTATCGTCGATATTTGTGTTAACCAGATCATGAAGGGTGATTTTAAGAAGTTTAATCCGAAATCAATAA
>CAYRQO010000096.1:0-3432 GCA_964426515.1 uncultured Candidatus Saccharibacteria bacterium
TATTCCGCAATTGTTCCGTGATATTTTCAAAGGTGCATTTTTACCATACAATGACCCTCGCACACTTTCGCTGTTCCTTAAAGAGATAAACGAATTTAATTATGAGCACAGCGAAAATTTAGGCAATGCTTTTGAATATTTACTCTCTATTTTGGGCAGTCAAGGTGATGCGGGGCAATTTCGTACCCCACGTCACATTATTGATTTTATTGTTGAGATAGTTAACCCAAAGAAAAACGAAACAATACTTGATCCTGCTTGTGGAACAGCCGGCTTTTTGATTTCGGCCTATAAACATATTTTAAAAACCAACAAAGAAAAACCACTTACGCCAGATGAAAAATTGAAATTAATGAATAATCTCGCGGGCTACGATATTTCGCCAGACATGGTAAAATTGGCGCTTGTAAATATGTATCTGCATGGATTTCCAGAGCCAAAAATCCACGAGTATGATTCGCTGACTAGCGAAAAACGTTGGGACGAAACTTTTGATGTGATTTTCGCCAATCCGCCGTTTATGACACCAAAAGGAGGAATTGTTCCTCATAAGAAATTTAGTATTCACGCAAAGAAAGCTGAAATTTTGTTTGTTGATTATATTGTTGAACACTTAAACATAAACGGGCGAGCTGGCATTGTTGTACCGGATGGAATTATTGCTAATTCGCCAACTGCATATAAAAGATTGAGAGAAAAACTTGTAAAGGACAATTTTTTATATGCCGTAGTATCTGTTCCTGCTGGTATATTTTTACCTTACTCTGATGTAAAAACTACACTCCTTTTTATCGACAGGAATATAGCAAAACAGACAAATAAAATTTTGTTCATTCAAGTAAAAAATGATGGTTTTGATCTTGGTTCAACAAGAAGAATAATTGGACAAAATGATCTTCCTTATGCGATAAAAACAATTTCTGAATTTAGAACGTCTGTTTTAGCAAAATCAAATTTTGAAATATCAAAAGAGAATTTCGATAGAGCTAATATTGAGTTAAAAGATGAGATATTAAAAAGCCCGTCAGTTAGCTTATCAGGAAAAAGATATAAAAAAGAGACTTTTATAAAATCCCAATTTAAAAGTGTAAAATTAGGTACTCTAGTATCTGAATTTAAGCAAAAAGCTAAAGATGAAATAATTCCTGTATGGTCTGTCTCAAATTCTCAAGGGTTTGTTGTTTCAACAGAGTATTTCGGAAAAAAAGTTGCGTCAGAAGACACGAAAAATTATAAAAGGGTTTTTGAAAACTATTTCGCATATAACCCCGCGAGAATTAATGTTGGATCAATTGCTCTGAACGAAAGTCAAAATATTGGGTGCGTTTCTCCAATGTATGTAGTATTTAAGATAAATAATAAGAATATCATTCGCCCAAAATATCTGTTAATGTTATTGAAAAGCAAGCTCGGAATTAAACAAATCTTAAAATATTCGGACGGAGCAGTCAGAAAAGTTTTGAGTTTTGATAATCTTTCTTTAATTGATGTTCCTCTTCCATTAATTGAAGAACAAGACAAGATTTTAAAGCATTTTGATCAAATTGCAGAGTATAAAAAAATGATTTTGAATGAAGAACATTCAGTCAGGGACGGGATTGAATCATGTTGGGGAATCAAAGAATCTGAAGTTGTTATTGAAGCAGATGAACTTGGTTCTGACGCGGGGGAAGAAGACGACGAAACTTAAAATATTATGATTAGTAAAATCTCAAAACTCGATAAAATAGGAAAATTTTCCTCTATCACACAGGAAAGAGATTTTAAGTATGGTATAAAAGGTCAAAATTGTAATATTATTTTTGGATTCAATGGATCAGGAAAAACTACTTTATCAAATGCAATTTCATTTTTTGCCGATAATTCATTTATAAGCGAAGAAGAAAAAAAAGAAATTTTTGAGGATATAAAAGATAGCGTTGAGTCAAAAGTTGAATTAAAACTGAATGATGGTCATACTAGCGATTATCCATCAAATAATCATCCACGAAATAAGAGTATTTATGTTTTTAATTCTAATTTTGTAACAACTCATGTTTTTAACGGGACAAAAGGAAGATTGAAGAAATTTTCAAGTATAGGTGGAGAAATAAAAAATAAGGAAATTGATAATATTAATCAACAAATTATAACCATAGAGGAAGAAAAGAAAAAGTTAGAAAATGAAAATGGCAAATTGGATGATAGGTTTGAAGAAATTAAAAAAAGATGGAGTCAAGATTTTAACAAAACATTATTAAATAGTCGTTTAATGGCGCCGAAGATTTTAGAAGCGACTTTATCTAATAGAGAGCTTAATACAGCGCAGGAAGCATTAGATCAATTAAAAATTGACTATGAATTAAGCAAGAAGCAAGATGATCTAAATACAGATTTAGAAGAATTACGACAATTTACTTTTGATCCTTTTTCTTTAGACATTAAAAATGTTGATAAGAATATTTTGTCAAAAAATATTCAGCAACTTTCCAAAGATGTACTTAAAAAAAAGATAACGGAAATACAAAATCTTTTTCTCGACGAACAACACCAGCAAAGTGTCGAGCGTTGGTTTAAATATGGTAAAGATGTTTTAGAAAAAGTGACCGAGCATAAAGGAAAGAATTGTCCAATTTGTAACACGGATATTTCCGGTAGATTGGATTTGTTGTTGCAAGATTATCAAGGCTATTTTGACGAAAGTTATGAAAATTTTATTTCGGAACTAAAGATAAAAACGGATGAAGTCGCCTCATCTATTAGTTTATTAGATCAGTATGAAAGACACGCAGAAAAACTGGATAAATTATTTACAAAATATAAAAAAATACTGAGCCCGCTTGTTTTTGAGAAATTTGATTTTTCAATTGTGAAGAACGACCTTACGGCATTAGATAAGGCTCTGAAAGCAAAAAATGACAATGTTCAAAGTGTTTTGAGCAAACCTGCAGATGTGAGTGACAATCTAACAAAATTAAATGATGCATTAACTAAATTACAAAATCTGAAAGCAGATATTTTGATAGTTTTGGAATCAAAAAAACTTAATACTCACACAATAGAGACGAATATAAAACAAACCTATAATGAAATAATTATATTGGAATTCAATAATCTTGATAATACAGGGGCACTTGAAAAATATAGAAATAACAAAAACCGAATTTCGGTTATTGAAGAAAGTAAAAATGAAGGATTACCATTTTTAAAAGATAAATTGCGAGAAGAACTGAAAAAACTTAAAGCAGAATCAAAGAGTATTTCGATTTATCTTGTCAAAATGGGAATAGATCATTTTGATATTGATATAAATGAAAACGAGGAAGATGAGAATATCGTCATCAAATATAAAAATTCAACAAATGATAAAAATAAGCTAAAAAATTGTCTGAGCGACGGAGAAAAAACAGCTCTCGCTTTTGCCTATTTCTTGAGTAAATTTGAAAACGAAAT
>CAYRQO010000097.1:0-3429 GCA_964426515.1 uncultured Candidatus Saccharibacteria bacterium
AATGATATGTCAAGATATTTTATAGAATATAATGTTTCACCTCGAGAAGCTTCACAGCCTATATTTGATCAATTTAAAACAATAGATAAGACATTTAGAAGTTTCTTTAAAGAGTATGAAAATAAACTTTTTAAGCCTTTTGTAAATGCTCAAAGTCAGGTTAATTTAAGGCTATTAAATTTTATTGAAAATCCATCTATAATTACAGAAAAAAACAATGATAATATAGTTGAAAATATTAATTCTGATGATATATTTATTTCTAAAAGTGAACTTAATACTATAGAAAAATTAATTGAAATTTTACATGAAAAAATATTTAGAGTTCAGAAACAAGAAACTAGAGATAATAGTACTTACTATTTGATTCATACGTATGATTATTTTGCATTAAAAGATGCATTGAATGATATTAAAATTAAGTTTGAATAGTATGTATATTGGAGTGCATAATCCTAAAAATACTGTAGGAGGAAATAAAGGATCGTCGAGCGATTTGATTGAGTATCTTACTAAAGAAGATAAAGATAAAGAAGATAGTTTTTTTATCAATAAAGATGATGAGAATGTGCAAAAAGATAATGTGGTAAAAGAAGTTGATGAAATGGGAAAAGGATTAAAAAAAAATGAAGCAAAATTTTTTATGTTATCAGTAAATCCTTCTTCTAAAGAACAGGAACATATTATTTATAAAATTACTGGGGAAAAGAATAAGAAAGTCAATGACCTGAGCGGACTTGAAAAGGAAAAATATGAAAAAGAATTAGTTAAATATACGCATAATGTAATGAGTAAATATGCTACAAATTTTGATAGAGAAGTTAACGGAAAGAAAATTTCCAGAGAAGATTTAGTTTATTTTGTTAAGGTTGAATATGAAAGGAAATATGATGTAAATTCTAAAGAAGTAATAGAAAATAAAGAGATCAAAAAACAAATCTCAGTTTTAGATCCTCAGAAAGACAGAGATAAAATATTTTCGCTGGAGGGATCTATGCAACGCAATAGCCAGGGAGAAAATATTAAATCGGGAATGCTTAAGGAAGGGAACCAATCTCATGTTCATGTAATTGTCTGTCGGTATGATAAAGAAAAACAAACCTCTCTAAGTCCAATGTCTAATCATAGAAAATCTGAGGATTCTTTTAGTAAAGGCATAAAAGTAGGGTTTGACAGAATGAATTTTAAAGAGAGTTGTGAAAAAGAGTTTGATAAAAATTTTGACTATAACAGAGAATATAAAGAAACTGTAAAAAGCTCGACAACAGAACTTAATCATCATATAGCGAAAATAACGGATAAAGAAGGTAAAGTCGATGGCGTTAAAATGCTTGAGGGAATGTATGAACTAGGAAAATTTGGAATACAAACAGGGGTTACAGTTGCTACAGGAGGAATTTCGAGTTTAGAAAATGTGGTAAATCCAGAAAAGATATTGAAAAAAGCAGGCGATGTATTATCCAGTGAGGCTAAAGCCCAGCTTAATAAAATGAATCCTTTTTCAGAGCTTGTAGAAAAATTGAATATTAAAAAACAAGTAACAAAAGAAATTAAAAAAGTAATCTCAAAAGGAGGTATGGAAATGTAATGAAAATTATACTGAATCTAAAAATGGTTACAATCAGATAGGCCACATTAGCGTTCAAAATGACCAACCTTACTCTGTGTTAGCATGTTTATTAAGGAATAAAAAAAGACAGCCTTTTGGCTGTCTGAAAACACAAATGATGAAAAAATAAATTTCTACTCGAAAAATCTATTCAACTTGTTATGGGAATGTTTCTAACAAAATTAGGAATTTTTGCATAAAAACAGTTCTATTAATTAATAGAACTGCAAAAAAATGATATTAAATCATAATCTTTAAAAAACTTATACAAATATAAGACTAATGAATCAAATGTAGAAAAAGAAAAAGGCAGTGACTTACTAGCTGTGTAAATTAAAAAGTTATCTGATAATTTTAAGGCTTTAGAGGTCCGGCAACGATTCCTTCACTGTTTACCATAATTTTTGTATCTAATATAAAGTTAATTTATATTGACACAGTTCGTGGTACACTCCCGTCGGCTCACCTTTAGTTTTGTACAGTTGAACCCTATAATTGGGGTCGGCTCACGAAACGGAAATTAAAGCACGTTAAGGATAAAACCTATCAAATTAATGTTTTTTGATAGGTTTTATATATAATTAAGGTTTAGGATAATTTTCAGGATTCTGTTTTCCGTGTCTTACTCCATAAATTATTACAGTCCGTGTTTCAGTATACACGATAAAATGTAATAAAATAGGAAATCCCTTTACTTGTTTGAGTCTGATATCATCATATTGTATTTGATAGTAGGTTGTAAGTCCCCATCCGGGCCAAAAGTGAGATAAAACCGTTTAACTACTTGATATACCGATATTTATGTTACGCTAATATTTTAACTATTTGTATACTTCCAAGATTTTAGTTTTTGCATATCAAAACGTAATGTTTTATCTGAAACAAGTTTACTAAAATCATATTCACCTAACATGTTAATATGTTGCCAGGTTATAGCTGTCCCATTGCGAATAACATCTATCATTTCTTCGAGTTCTTCTTGGGACTTGATTTTTAGTACCAACTCAGATAAATATAAATAATTCCATAAGACAATTGCGTTTTGTATCAGTCGTCTACATAATAAAACTTTTTCTTGTTCATCTTTTGTTGCTACAGTAAATTCCTGATTATTTCCAATAAATACAGCTTTGGCAAATCTGTTCATGAGCTCTATATGACTTAAGCTTTTCTCCACAGATTGCCTTAGTTCAATATCATCATAATATTTAAGGATAAAGGCTGTACGGCTAATTTTCCCAAATTCCTTCAATGCTTTTTGAGGTTCTCGCTCCAAATATGCGGAAAACAACGTTTTCATTTTTAAATAATTGATTTTAAATACTATAAAATTTATAAATGATGAGTTTGTAACTTCTTTATTGAAAATGAAGTATTCAATAAATACCTAGTCTATAAACTTTTAATATACATAATCGTTTAATTTAAATAGGTATATTCATTAAAATATAGAAAAAAGGTAAACGTTCGTTTTCACAATATCCCAATTCGTTGTTTTCCGCATATTTGGAGCGAGAACCTCTTATAGAGGTCCGGCAACGATTCCTTCATTAAACAGCCAGATGTAACTTAATGTAAACATTTTCAATTTGTTACATTTTCACATTTACAGGAGCGTTGAATTCAATATCAGGCCCTTTTCTTTCCATATTCAATGAATAGGTTCCAAACCTATTAATATTTTCTCTTCGGAAAGGAGATGTTCTTGCCAGAGCTTCGGCATCCTTCGCTGAGTTTGAAAAGGATCTGATTCGGGAAAGAACGAAAGCAGGCTTAGAAGCTGCAAGAGCTAGGGGCAGAAAAGGAGGACGAAGAAGAGG
>CAYRQO010000098.1:0-731 GCA_964426515.1 uncultured Candidatus Saccharibacteria bacterium
ACGGTAAAGGATTTGACTTGAATAATATTTTACTTACGACATAACATTTAGGTTAACGTTATCGTATAAGCCCCCGAAATTAACTTAACGGCTATACGATAATGAAAATAACAATTGATCTATCTGAACTAAAAACCTTCTTAACGGGTGAATTTGATAAGCTTAGAAAGGAAATAAGAGGTAAGGATTTGAGAGATCAGGATTTGACTGATCAACCTATTGATCTTATACCGTCAGCAGAAGCCTGTCAAATACTCGGTAATATTTCCCGTCCAACTTTAAAACATTATGTTGATTCAGGTTATATCAAACGGTACGGATCGGGTCATACGTCAAAGTATTCTAAAGTTGAAGTAACCCAATACGAACACCAACGACAAAAGAAATTAAAAGAGGTAATAAAGAAAGGGTTTAAGAGGTAACGAACGGGTCTAAAAAAGACCTATAAGCCCGTACAGGGAGGGCAAATAAAAACCGCCCTCTTATAAGGGCGGTATATAGAAAGTAGCTTACAGGTCAAATCCTGCGTTAATAGAATAGTTCTTTTACGCTGTCATCATATTGTATAATTTGACTACGCCTGAAGTTGACCATTGATTTCCTTTACTTGTTATAAGTCCTTTAGCGTTAAGATAATTAGCGATTGAATAGAATGACATCTTTTTATCCTTTGACCTCAATAGTTCTACCAAGTCAAATGCTCTCTTATTCTCATCGTTTGTTGTTGCCTC
>CAYRQO010000098.1:741-3388 GCA_964426515.1 uncultured Candidatus Saccharibacteria bacterium
TTTTTATCCTTTGACCGTAACAACTCGACAAGGTTAAAGGCTTCTTTATTTGATTCATCTTTAACCGCTGTATTACGTCGAGATTCAACCGATGCCTGAATAGTTTCTTTTGTAATAGTATTTGACGGTGAACCAAGTTTAACACCCCGATCCTTTAGAACTTTTAATGTTGCTATTGTACGAATAGAGATCAACTCCCGCTCCCGTTCAGCGATTGCGCTATATAGAGTTAATACAAACTTATCAACGTAACCGTCCGTCGGTATATCGCAACAGATCAACTTTTTATTTAACGCCTTTAGAATCGCTAATGTATCGTCGGTTGAACGACTCAACCTGTCAACCTTTGCAACTACTAAACCGTAACCGTTATTACGGCAGTACTCAATAGCCTGTTGTAATACGATACGTTCATTAACGTTTTTACCGCTCTTAACTTCGGTAAACGTCTTTACTATACGGTCACCATAAAAATGTTCTATAATAGTCCGTTGAGATTCTAAACCTAATCCTGATCCGTTCTTACGTTTAGTTTCTTTTGATAGTCGAATATACGCTACTAAATTTTTAGGGTTGGTTACGGGTGTCATTTTACTTGATGTTTTTGTTTGTTTATCCGTCAAAGATAGAAATAGAAACTCAATCTAACGAGTGATTCGTTGGGTTTCTAAATATAAATTACCTGCCATTGCAGCAGTTGCCGTTTAGTCAGGTCAAATCCTAAAGTCAAATCCAAAGTAAAAGTCAAATACTAAACGTTATCAACGTTATCCGTATTATCTATTTTGTTTGGATCAGGTGTTATATCAATTATAGGTTGAGTATTATTTGACGGTGGTATTTGACTTGGGTTAACGGGTTGAGTAAACGAAAAATTGATTTGTATAGGAGTTGATCCGTCGGTGTTCATTTGACCCGCTCTATCATTCCATTTGTAAAGAGATTTCAACGTAAACATTCCAAAGATCGGGTTTTTCTTATTGTCAAAACTTAACGAAGCAATCTTTTCCTCTTTTATATCTTTTATTTGATTCAATCTTTTAGAAAAACTTTCAAACTTATTTGATAAGTCAAATAATATTTCATTATAAACACCGTACTCAGCCGTAAATCTTATATAAAAAACATTGTTATCATCGTCTAATAACCATTTCTCTAACGCATCAGCAAACTCTAACGCTTTATCCTCAGTCCAGTATTCGGGTCTACCCAATTTAACACCATGCTCTTTCGCTGATTGTAAACCCAATTTAATTTTATCTCCTTGCGTCAAATCCTGATAACCATTAGGCAACTGTCTAATGATCCCGTTTGTATTCCCTTTATAAGTACCGTTTTTTCTCTCAGCCATTTGTTATTCTGTTTCTATTTCAATAAAGTTTTTCATATGTCGATATAAAGACCCAAAAGTAGAACTATCCGTCAAATTATTATTTTCAATCTGCAATATAAACCAATTATAAAAATCATTTAAATCAGTATTCCATTTTGAATTTATTGCTTGTCTTAATTGTATCAAATCTTTACGATTATAATAATCGAAATATTTAGGACTTTTATAAATTTCGATTCCTGAAAACGTAACTGAGAAACTGTTATTCCATTTTTCTGTTTCTAAAATCAAAACTAAATTGTCAAATAATACTTTCTTTTGTTCAGGTGATAATACTTTTTTCATCAGGTCAAATCCTTAATATATATATTGAAATTGATTTTTACTTTCATTATATTTTTCCCTTAGTATCATTTTAGCGGGTACGAAAAAACAATTGTAATAAACGTAATCATCAGAAATATTAAGATATACTGGTTTATCAAATACGGGTTGATATTTTATATCTAAATCATAAACTTCATAATCAGCATCAAATAATTCGTAATGAATTATTTTGATCGTATCTCCCACTTTTGGCTGTTCAGCTAAAAACATTTGTTTATTATCTTAAATTATTATAAACCATTTCATGGATATGTAATGTACCGTCGGGGTTAAGGTGTATTAGAATTGTATTTTTAATTGAATTCAAATATTCATTCTGATCCTTTGTTAGATTCAATTTAAATTTTTTCGCTTTCGCTTTTGTTGGTTTCTTGGTTGTTGTTGTTTGTTTCGTTTTCATTATTCCAATTGGTTCTATATCGTTTGTTTTTTCTGTTTTTGTTTAAATCCTTATACTTTCTAAAATCGTTTAGTACGTCATCAGGTGTCAAATACTCAATTGATAACATTGTAACGTATTTGTTTATCGTTGGGTCAAATGCTGACTGAAAGTAATATTCTATTTTTTTTCGTTGGATCATTTGGGTTAATTTGGTTTGTCCTCAGTTTGTACTTCGCTACCGTCCTGCGGGTAGGTTGGTTTTTGATCGTTCGGTTGATTCATAAATTTATAAATGAATTCAACGATGGTATTTAATAAAAACATCAACCACCAAGGTAGCTGCTGTTTAACTTCTGTTTTGATTTCTTGTTTTGTCATTTTGCTTGTATCTGTTTTTCTAATTCGTCTATTCTCTCCTTATCCTGTTTGCTTAATAAAACAATTTTCTCTAAAATAGGAGTTAAACCTTTTATCTTATTTTGTTGTTCTTGATATGCTATTCTCATTAGTTAAACATTATTTTTTCTTTTTTATTACTGGGGTCT
>CAYRQO010000099.1:0-3372 GCA_964426515.1 uncultured Candidatus Saccharibacteria bacterium
ATTTTGAGGGGCTTTACTTGTGCTTGTATAAGAAGCTTGTTTAGTTATTATTTTATTTGTTGGTACTTCTGTTTTGTGTAAAACACGTATATTACCGTGTTTATGATAATTAAATTTTTGCCCAGCTTTTGGTTTAGGATTTGTATTTTTTTTAGGTATTTCGTTCATATTTTAAATTATTATTTAGTAAAAATTTTCCAGACTTTGTCTGTATCGGCGGCCCAAGTGTAGACTGATGAAAATCGATCAGAAGGGGTAGTGATATTTTCGATTTTTATATTGTTAAGATTATGATTTGTTAAGTATAAATATTTTGGAGAGTAAATTAAAACAGCGGGAATGTTTACATTAAATTCTGACCAAAGATCTTTGTATTTTTCTTGCCGGTCTTCAATCTTTTGCGTTTTTTGAATTAATTCTAAGAGATTATCAACTTTTTTATTGTTATACATGGCAATATTTCGGCCAGGATCGGTTCTCTGAGAAGAATGCCAGTATGAATATAAATCAGATTCGTAATTTACTAGTTGACCAAATAATAGAGCTTCGTATTCGCGGGCTCGAATTAATTGATTTAATTGACCTGATTCATAAACTTTTTTAATATCGACTTCTATTCCAATTTTCTTTAATTGCTCTGCTAAAATGACAGTTGTTTGCTTAAGCTCAGGAGTATCACCAGTCATTAAAGAGAAAGCGAGTCGAGTTTGAGGGGCGGTATTTTTAACCGTTTGGGTGACTGTTTTACCATTCACTTTTTTTGTGACTTTAGTTGTAGTCGTTCCTCCTTTTGATCTTGTTCCATCTTCACTCATAACCCATCCGGCCTTATCTAAAATAGCATTAGCTTCATCGATTTGGGATTGACTATATTTTGCCATTGATTTATCTTCTGTCATTTCATTTGGAATTGGATTGTGAATGATTTTTCCGTATCCATTTAAGACCTGGTCGATAATTTCTTGTCGATTTAAAGCCAAATCGATAGCCTTAACAACAGATTGATCGGTAAAAATTTTATTGTTATTTGCATTAAAAAAGATTCCAAAAACTCTAGGTAATGTGGCAGTGTGAATTACATATTTTCCTTCTTTTACCACTCGGATATTTTCCGAGCTGACTCCGCCGGCCTGATCAATATCATTATTATTTAAGGCTTTCAATAAATCTTTTTCATTAGCATAAGAAATAATATTTATATTTTTTATCAATGGTTTACCAAGAGAAAAATTATTAAAACTTTCAAGCTTGTAACTCTCTGGAATATTTTCACTATTTTTGTTTACCGATTTAATTTTGTAAGGACCTGAACCAATAGCTTTAATATTGAGAGGGGATAAATTAAATTCTTCGATTTTGACATTTTTCCAAACATTAAAAGGTAATATACCGATTGTGGTGTTATCTAAAAATGAAATATATGGTTGAACTAAAGTAAAGACGACAGTGCTATCATCAACTTTACTAACATTGACTCCACCCCAACCATTTTTACGGGGACTTTTTATCAAAGGATCTTTTATTTTTTCGATCGTAAAAATGACATCATCAGCGGTAACCTTATCGCCATTATGAAATTTGGCATCTTTTTTTATTATAAAAGTATAATTTATACCATCAGGTGAAATAGTATACGATTCTGCTAAATCAGGAATTAATTCACCTAAAGAATTTTTTCTCATTAAACCAGAATAAACAAGAGCGGTTAAATCTTTATCAGCATCAGATACGGCAATAATTGGATTAATTAAGGTTGGAACACCAATAATTCCTTCAGTAATTGACCCGCCGGAAATTGGAACCTCGACTAAAAACATATTATTTATTTTAAATATTATAATTACAGCGAAAGTTATAGCTGTAATTATAATAGCTGAAAAGATGATGAGTTCCTTCCTTGAAAAAGATGCGGCTGCATCCAGAAGTTCTTTTTTCTTATAAATACGAAATTCTTTAATAAATAGAATAAATTTATGCATAAAACACGGAATCAAAACAGCTTTTCTTGTGAGCCATTAATTATTTAACGAAAATAGCGATAAATGAGGATATGACAAAAAAGAGACTAATAACTATCGTTAAGATAAATAGAAATTTTTCAAAACCACGACGGGTATTATAAAGACCACCCCCATCACCTCCTCCTAGTGCTCCTCCGACTCCGGCACTGGATTTTTGGAGTAAAATTGCGGCTACTAAAATAATTGATAGAATAATCTGTAAATAAGGTAAGATATTAGCTATAATCGTCATATTTTTAGAGTATACTATATTTTGGGTTAGGAAGCAATAAGTAAAGAGAAAATATTATTCATTTGGTTCAATGTGAATTAAAACATCAGATAATTCTGGTATTTCATTTAGCAAAGTTCTTTTGAGTTTATGTGAAATTCTATGGCCGTCTCTGACTGATAATTCGGAGTTGACGGTGATATGTAAATCAATATAAAACTTCATACCAGTTTTACGGACCAAACATTTTTCTGTGTCAATAACTCCTTCCACTTTTTTCGAAATTTCTCTGATTTGAAGGACGATTTCATCATGTGTGTGTTCATCCATAATTTCCCCCAGAGCTGGTCGAAAAATTAAATAGCAATTATAAAGAATAAATAAAGCTGCAAATAAAGCCGCCCAATCATCGGCTGATTCATAACCCGGACCCAATATTAATGCAATAGTGATACCAATAAAAGCCGCAACCGAAGTAATAGCATCACTTCGATGATGCCAAGCATCAGCTTTCAATGATGTACTTTTTGTCTCCTTACTTTTTTTAATTACTAATCGATATGAAATTTCTTTCCACGTGATTATTCCAGCCAAAATAAATAAAGTATAAAATTTTGGTAATTGATGTGGGGTCTGAATATTTCGGATGGCATGGATTGAAATTATGATGGCTGAGACAATTAAAAATCCGACAACTAAAAATGTAACTAATGGTTCGATTCGACCATGACCATAAGGATGATTTTTATCAGCCGGTTTACCGGAATATTTTATACCGAATAAAACTAGAATTGAAGAAACAATATCAGTGGTTGATTCAATAGCGTCAGCAATCAGAGCATATGAATTACCAAAAAATCCGGCCGTCCATTTAATGGATGCCAAAATAGCACTACTTATAATACTAAAATATATAGTTTTGACCGCAGTTTTTTGGTGAGACATAAACCTATGTGCCCAGGAGAGGACTTGAACCTCCAAGGATTGCTCCACTAGTTCCTAAGACTAGCGCGTATACCAGTTCCGCCACCTGGGCATAAAAATATACTAGCAAAAATATACTTAAATTGCCAATTTATATTTTCTGAGGCCTGGGGCGGAATTGAACCGCCGCATAGAGATTTTGCAGATCTCTGCCTT
>CAYRQO010000100.1:0-3369 GCA_964426515.1 uncultured Candidatus Saccharibacteria bacterium
TTTTTCTGCCAAACCCCCGGGGTTTGGCTAGCCAAACCCCTTGCGTTTGGCTTTTCTAAAGAGACGGCTTTGAGGCCGGCAATAACGGCTTCGGGAGTCGTGGCATTATTATCATTATATATTTTTATACCTTTATAAATTCTAAGAAGCTGAAGTCGGCCTTCCACTCCCTTAAAATTTTTGACTGATTTTTTAATTTTCACATCAGGAATTCCAAACTCGCGAGCTACGTCCACGGCATAAGCTAGATTTTGTCGTTGATGTTCACCTGGAACAATAAACTCCAAATTCGCTACTTCATTTTTATCAGATAAAACAAGTTCACTATTTATTTTTCCTTTAATAATATTTTTTACTTCACGACTGACAATCAATACATCATCCTCTTTTTGATATTTAAAAATATTAGCTTTATCTTCAAAATATTTTTCCATCGAATTTTTATAATAATTCATATGATCAGGCATAAATGAAGTAAAGACTGAAATATTAGGAGAAATTTTAGATTCCCCAAAGCCTTGTAATTGCCAAGAGTCAAGTTCACAAACTAAAATGTCACCTTCTTCCACTTTTTTAAGAAGTGGCAAAGTAGCCACGCCTCTCATATTTCCACCAAGAAAAACATTATGAGTTGATATATTATCTTTCAAAATATGATAAATAAGAGCCGTCGTCATACTTTTACCACGAGTACCCGTAACTCCAATCACTTTTATTTTTGGAGACGATTTTATAAAAAGAGAGACATCCATCTCAATTGGAATCTTATTGTTCTCTGCTTCTTTGAGATAAATTGAATCAAGTGGTACCCCACCAGCCTTAATAATCATATCCCGATTATTAAAATCTTCTAACCGATGCTCGCCAAGCGTATATTTAATGTTTTTAAATTTACTTAGTGCTTTTAGCGAAGTTGCTAATTGTTCTTTATTTTTTAAATCAGTCACAATCAAATCGGCTCCGTCCGCCTTGTCTTGGCGAGACAGGCATTCCGCCAAAAATTTTGTATAACCTAATCCCCGACCCAAAATTCCCAAACCCATAACAGTAATTTTCTTTCCCTTAAATTGTTGTTTGTAATTTTTCATTATTTTTTTCCTATTATATTAATCCAATTTGATTTTCCAGAACTAATAATCTTTTCATAAACAATTTCTAAGCCAATTTTTTTAAACAAGATCCTTAATTCATCGAGAGTATAATAACTAAAAAATCTTTCATAATCATAGCCATAATCATTGTCGGTTCTTATTTCTTCTTCTACTCCTATTACTTTAATTTCAGGCATTGAGATATACAAAAGTCCATTATTATTTAATTTGGATTCAATTTTTTCTAAAATCTCCAAAATTTCTTTTTTAGGAATATGCATAAGCACCGCTTGTGAAAAAATGCCATCAAATTTTTTTGAGTATTTTTCAATATCGTAAACATCTAAAACATCAAAATTTATTTCGGGGTATTTATTTTGAGCATTTTTAATCATCTCCTCTGAAAAATCAACACCCCAAACCTCAAAACCTTTATCGTAAATATATTTAGTTTTATAACCACTTCCACAACCAAGGTCAAGAATTTTCACCCCTTTAGGTAATAATGATAAAAAAACATCAGCCCCTTCTATCCATGAATTTCCACCTCCGGTATTACTACTCCAATCTTTAGCTATTCTATTATATGTTTCTTTTAAATTATTATTTAACATAAATATTTTAATTAATTTCCTTCTTATAACACTCTTCGCAGTAAATTTTATATAAGTTGTGTTTATTTTTGGGATAAGTAGTCATTGTTTTTACACCACAAGAAGCACAGATTATTTCATTTAACATTCTTGGATTTCGCATATCCATCCGAGCTTGATGACGACAATTAAAACATTTTGAAGGTATAGCAAGTTTCAATCTCTTATAAAAAGCAATCTCAGAAGAAATTAATTTATAATTTTTATCACATAATTCACATTTAAGAATTTTATTTATCAATTCATCGCTGTACAAATCTGGATCTTTTGGTAAATCTTCGTAAGAACAATTTTCCTGTCCTATTGTTTTAGGAATATCTTCTCTCCATCCAAAGCCAAGTGCCTTTGCCTCTTCTTTTTTAAGTGGCATATATTCGTTGGCGATAGATTCATTGTAACCAAATGAAGACATTGAAATCGGAAAGAAATTTCCCCAATCACCGCTTGTTTTCATATTTTCTATTATTTTAGACGATAATTCTTCATATTTTTCTTTTGTGTATTGTTTATTTAAAATACAATATTTTTTATTTCTAAGACCAAAACATCCAAATAAATTTTCAGAATTATAGCAAGCATCTGAATAATAAACATAACTCGAATTTTGAACCAAATGAGTACCAATAACATTATTACTTAACATACTAGCAAGGGTTTGATAACCATAGGAGATATTGGGATTAAAAGAAACATCATAAGATTCGACAAGATTCCCACTGGTGTAACAATATCTACTATTTTCTCCTTTCTTAATATCAAAAGAATATTTTACATTATGACTATTATAAATATGATCACCTGATACATTTTCATTATGAGAACCATAAATGACTCTCGTCGGTATCTTTTTACGCAACTCTTCCCTTTTACCTAAAATATACAAAATACTCGATTCTTCATTTAATGGATATTTATTTAAGAATTCATTGTAAACTTCTTTTGTAACTTGCTTATTGAAAATATTATACGACTGTTGTCGTAAGCCAACGCATCCAATACAATTGGTGCAACCACGACAATCATATAAGCCAATTGAATCAACACAGGCTTCACATTCTTGTGAATACAAAAGTTTATTTGAATCAAGACAATCAACACACTCATAACAAAATTCAGATTTATTCAAATAGAGATTATCAACAGAATCTTTTGAATACCAAACAACATGACCATAACTACAGTCCTCATTTTCTACGCAACCAAAAATTAAATAACAATTCTTTGAATTAGTTGTCATGTTAGAGTATTCACAATACTCACTCTTTGTATTCATCATTGCAAAACGCGGAACTTTATTTGAAAGTTCTTGCATTTGATCGGTAAATCTTTCTGAGAGATCAAGATCTATACCATAATCTATTGCGTCCCAATCATCGGCCCACCATTCAGAAACTCTCCAAACAGGAAAAGAAACATCTGGATTATACATTGATATAATCATATCTCCTGATTTACTTGATGGCCTTTTATATAAGGTCTTGAAATTTCGAAAAAGCATTCGCCACTGTTGTCTGCAGGTCGGACAATGGTCAGGAACTGGAACATTTATACGATCGTAAAAAATGTGATCATTTTGATCGACTAAAAATTCATTTTTACATTTTTTACAAACCTTATTTTGTGTT
>CAYRQO010000101.1:0-2092 GCA_964426515.1 uncultured Candidatus Saccharibacteria bacterium
GAAGGTGTAAAGTTTATGATAGAAAGAGCAAAAAATGAAGCTAATAGAAAATAATATGGAAACACTGGATATTAAAACTCAAGAACAAATAAAAGAACTCATTGATTGGGTTTTTAAGCCTACAAACATAACACTTTCTCGTTTTGGTGATTCATATATTATTCATCACACATCACGACATGGAAACGATCCCGAAAGAAAGTGGGATGAAAAAATGTATTTCATCTATCTCAGAAAAGACAGTCAAGAATTTATTGATTCAATATCTGAACTTCATATGAATAAAAGTATTGCAGATGCTGTATGGGTCATGGCTCATGATTTATGTTATCAAAAAAACATAACAGACGAAGAGAAAAATGAACTTCTGAAACGACTCTATTCTCAAGACTTTTTAGACATATTAAATTGTCAGAGAAATTCATAAAATGCCTACAAAAACAAAACAAAAGAATGGTGCGGAGAAAACTCGCAAGGTGGAGTGGAAGAGGGTGAAGTTGGGGGAGGTTTGCGATTTTTCATATGGTTTTACTGCTTCAGCTAAAAATAATGATACAGGTGTAAAACTTATTAGAATTACAGATATCGTACCCCAATTGATAGATTGGAACAATGTTCCATTTTGCAAAATAGAAGAGAATAAACTAAATCAATTTTTATTGAAAAAAGGAGATATTGTTGTTGCTAGAACTGGTGCGACTGCTGGTTATGCAAAACTTTTCAGAAAAGATCCTCCTGTAAATTCTGTTTTTGCTTCGTACTTAATAAGAATAAAACCTAAAATTCAAGATTTAGATAATTTTTTTCTTGGATCTTTATTAGAATCTGATATTTTTAAAAATTTCGTAGTTCAAAATGCAGGTGGTGCCGCTCAACCGCATGCGAATGCCCCAGTTTTAAAAGAGTTTGAGTTTTTGCTTCCTCCTCTTTCCGAACAAAAGAAAATTGCGGAGGTGCTTTCGGCGTGTGATGATTTGATTGAGGTGAATCAAAAGAAAATAAAAACCCTTGAAACCCTCGCTCAAACCCTCTACAAAGAATGGTTTGTCAAACCTGTAAAAGATGGATTGCCTGATGGGTGGGAGGTGAAGAAGGTTGAGGACTTGATTGAAAGAGTTTCGGTTGGTAAGAAATATGACAACAAAACAGCTTTACCTGTTGGAAATGTTCCTATTTTAGATCAAGGGAAAAGTGGTGTGATTGGTTATCACAATGATGAACCAAGTATAAATGCAAGCACAGAAAATCCTGTTATTGTTTTTGCAAATCATACATGTTATCAAAATTTGATAATGTTTCCATTTTCGGCTATTCAAAATGTGTTACCTTTTTATCCTAGTAAAGAAAATTATAGAAATATTTTTTGGTTACACTTTGCAACAAAAGATTTAATTTCTTTCAACGACTACAAGGGTCATTGGCCGGAATTTTCAGCAAAAAAAGTTTATTTACCGCCAGTAGATTTGTGTGAAAAATTTGGTGAATATGTGAAAGAGATGATGATTGAAAAATATAATCTTGAAAAACAAAACCAAAATTTACAAAAAACAAGAGACATCCTCATTCCGCAGTTAGTCGGCGGTAGGGTTGGGGTGAAATAAAGCTATGATTTTAAAAGTGGAAAATACCGAGGCTGTTGAATTGGAGGATGCAGTAATTAAAAGAATACTTAATTTTTATCCCGAAGAAAAATTGATCCAACACAAGATTTTTCAAAAAGCTTTTTCTAAGAACTCTATTACTCTAAAAGAGTTAAAAGATATTAGTGATAAGATTCAAACTCCTTGGCAAATGTTTTTATTGGAAGAGGAAAATTTAAAAAAAGAATTAGAAAATATTGAAAAAAATCGAATAGATAAATTCCCGCGAGAAGTATTACAAATACATAAAAGAAAAAATTCTGGAGAAATAACCTCGAAAAGAATTATTGATCGTCAAATAAGAATTCAATCTTTTACTTCGAGTCAGTTATCTGAAAGCTTTACTTGTCAGTTTGCCGGGTCTTTAAAAGGGAAAAGTATAAAAGATTCAATTGATTATATTTTAAATTATTTTGATATAGATTTAGATTATTTTAGATCAAGAGAAACAG
>CAYRQO010000101.1:2102-3349 GCA_964426515.1 uncultured Candidatus Saccharibacteria bacterium
TAAAGATTATTTAATTAAAAAAATTCAATCAAAACAAGATATAAATATTTCTCAAGGTGTTAATGATAGTAATAATATTCTCCCAAGAGTGAAAAATTCATTTGAGCTTTTTAAAAATACAAGTGGTTTTGTAGTAAAAGATAAAAAAATACCTTTTATTTTTTTATCAAACGAAATTAACCCAGATGAAAATCATTATAGACAAATATACACACTAATTTATCTTCTTGTTGTTATAGGTATAGAAGATTATCTTTATTCAATTGAAAGCTATTCAATACAAAAGATCAGGGAAGATAAAAAATTTAAGTTAATAAATGATATTACCTCAGGCATATTGTTACCTGTTTCTGTGACAGATAAAATTAATTCTGAAGATGTAAATAGGGACTCAATAAATGATTTAAAAGAAAAATATAAAGTTTCATATACTGCTATTTTATTTATATTAAGATTAAGAAAAAAAATTACTAAAGAAGTACACGATTCTCTAAAACTTCCTAAAAAGAAACCAACAATAATTCAAGATATAAAAGAAGAGTTTTTTCCTCGTCAGAGAAATATTTCTACATCAGTTAAAAGATTTTGTGGAGATATTGCTTTTGAAAAAATCAATTTTGCTATTAAAAATAATAAAATATATCCTAATCAGGCTCAAATATTAATCTTTGCAAAATTTAGAAAGGATAAATGGGCTAAATATAAATCAGAGATATGAAAATTATTGACACAAATATTTTAAATAAGATTGTAAGAAATGAAGTGAAGGGGATAGATTTATCTCAAGATTTTTATATTACAGAAGATTTAGGTATTGAATTAGAAAATTTGAAAAGTATTTCTGATGATTTTAAAAATATTCTTAGTAAAATTAATTTTAAAGATATAAAAGAATGCAGTTATTTTGAAAATCAATTTAATGAAGCTGATTTTTTAAAAAATTATAAGATTTATATAAATAAATATAATACTCTGATTTCATTTTACGGGTTAAAAAGTATTGCTGATGTTTCAATAATAGCTTTGGTTAAAACTGCATTAAATCATCCTGTGAGTTTATTTAATCAATTATCAATTGAAGTTATTACGCATGATTCTGGTTTAAAATCAGCATTGCAAAATGAATTTGGAGAAAAAATTATTATTACTGATCCATTGGAAAATACTTAATAAATATACTAATATATAATAATATGAACCCTTTCAACGAAGACAATCTCATAGAACAACCTGCAATCCGGCTTTTG
>CAYRQO010000102.1:0-3345 GCA_964426515.1 uncultured Candidatus Saccharibacteria bacterium
AAAATACTTACATAATTTTGATCACGTGCCCTAACTAAATCATAAACATCTTCGATAATGTTTTTCTCACTGTCTAACCGCATTGCATTTGAAATTAAAATAATTTCAAATATTTGTGTTGAAAGATGTGGAACAATCCACGAAACATGATCTAGATAACCATTACCATCTTCATCTGTTGCCAAAAATTGCATTTCCTGATATTCATTATTTTGCCATTTTATTTTTATCTGATCTTCCTGACCTACTTTAAATATTTCAGCTATCGCAAATTTGACTGGAATATTTATCATCAAACTTTCATCATAATCTTCTAGTGATGAAATTGTTACAACTTTTTTATTATCAATTAATTCTTCGTCAATATCCAACATCAAAGAAAAAGGTGTTGTTGTACCAGTGGTCGTAGTTGTAGTAGCAACATCTGTGTCCAAAAAAGAAATAGTTGTAGTTGAAATATTTTCTAAAGAATTTGATACAGACAACGAATCAGTTGATGTGGCTGTAATATCTGAAATTAAATTCTCGGTTGAAGTTGAAACAGAATCCGTCGTTGAAGAAACTTCAGTGTCACTACTGGAAATAAAATCTTCAGTAGAACTTGCTGTGGAAAAAATTTCTGTTGACGATGCAAACTCATTATTTGAATCACCTGAATTATTTTCTGATGTTGAGATTAAAACTTCTACATCTGTATCTAAATTTATTTCAGTTTCAGTTTCTGAATTTGAATTTGTTTCTATCTCCATTTCCGTTTCAGGATTTGAATTTGTTTCTGTTTCAGTTTCTAAATTTGAATCTGAAACAACCTCATCATCTTCAGAAATTTCTTGGGACGATTCAGAAACAGTTTCAGAACTTTCTGAAGTGTCATCACTTGAAATATTTTCAACAGGAGAAACAGAAGAAGCCTCATCTTCTGCAAAAGTAGTTAATGGAAAAATACAACAAACTGCCATTACAACAATGACGTAAAAAAATGAAACCTCTAAATAATTTAAGACTTTTTTCCTCATTCTCTTTTTTAATATTGTAACAAAAAAATCACTCTATATGTTGAAAAAAAACATAATTTTATTCATTTCTGTGAATTGTATAAGCTTTTTTTTTACAATATAATAATCAAATGCCAAAGAATGCCAAAAATAATATTTATAAAAGAAAAGAATTTGAAATGTATGCACTTTGGAAATCAGTACCCGCATATTTTCGTGGCATGAAAAAAGAACAACTTCTCTCTCATGGATTCACTGATCCTTTAATAAAAAAAATAATAAAAATAAAAAATCAAACAGAGTTTGCAAAAACTTTTCGCATAAAAGATTTAGGAACACTTACAGATTGGAATAAAAAAATAGAAAAAAATAATTTAACAACTAAAAATATTAATAATATTTTTAGTGATCAGATGGATGTTGTAAATAATAAAATAACTTTACAACCAGAAATATTGTTAAAAAATAAAATACGAGAACAGCGTAAATTAATTTACTGTTTAAAAAAAGAAAATACTTTATACAAAAAACAATTAAAGATCCGTTCACGCAAAAAAAATAAATCAGTTGCCACACCATCACCAGTAGAAAAAAATACTCAATCAATTACACCTCAAGCTAAATCTAGTTTTTTAAAAACTATTAAAAATTTCATGGCAAAGTGGAATGATCTAGATTATTAAAATTTAATAATCTAGAAAATTTATTTAGTATTTTTTTAAATTAAAAAAATACTAAATAAATAAAACTTAATTAAAACCACAACCCTCTTTTTAAATAAATCTCACTAAAATTTAATACCACTCATAAAAATATTTTAACTAAGTAGATAAAATTTGTGGTCAGGAATAATTTACTCGCCGTCATCCATAAAGATTGGTGAAGTATTTATCATCAAGATTGCAATTTAACAAAACCTTAATTTCCCATGATATAATTTTTATCAACAGCTTTGCTAAAAATTTTATTATATCTTTATACATCATGTTAAGCACAACTCCAGCAATAGAAAGTTTTATAAACAACGAACATTTATTATTGGCTTTATTTATAACCGAACTCATAATCTGGATTATTGCCATAAGCATAATCTTAAAAGCCAGATCATTAAGAAAAGATAATAAAGCCATAATAACTGAATATGAACCACCAAAAGAACTAAGTCCTGTTTTTGCCAGATTTATCATGGTATCAGGTAGAGAAGGAGGAATATCTGGAGAAATTTCAAAAACAGGAAATCAACTTCTCACTATGATCAATTTATATGAGGACGGGCTGTTAAAAAAACTCGAGATGATTGATGAGAAAACTTTAGAATATGAAGTTCACGAAAATTATAAAAACCTAGAGTGTTCAGAAGAAGAAAAAGTCTTTTTAGAGAAACTTATAAAAAATATTGGGACTACAGGTAAACTTCAAGAAACAGAAGATTCAAAAAGTAACATCGATGGATACTTAAACCTAAATGATCTATGGTTTGATTTTTGGCACAAAGATTTATACCAACTTGCTCGCTCTCGTGGATACATGGAAAAAGAAAGTAAATTAGTCTTTGCTCTTTCTTTATTTAGCGGATCTCTTACTTTTGGTATGTTTTTTTCAGTTTTTCTTAGTTTTATCCCTTTTGTTGGTTGGTTTATTGCTCTCTTGCTTCTTTTACCTGTTTTATTAGTTTTTGCCGTTGGATACGGTATTAGCTCTCTGATTTTAATGAATTTTGATTTTTCTTGGGCATTAAATGATGGCGCTCAAGCTATTATATTATTTTTCGGTTTATTTTCGTGGTTTGCATGGTTTATTATATTCGGACAAAACATGTCAATAATATATAACAAACTTACCCCAAAAGGATTAGAACTAGTTAGAAAACTTAAAGGTTACAAAAGTTATTTAAAAAGCGTTGACAAGGATCGTTTAAGTTTTTCTTTTAACAGAGATAATGATTTTTCTAGAAATAGAACGAGTTTTTCTTGGCTTGGTGTATTTGGTTTAATAAAAGATAAACATTGGGATGAGTGGTATGAAATAGCAAAAAAAGATAATAAATTTAAAGCCCCTAAAACAATAATCGGGTGATTTTTACGAGCCTCCTTCGGCACGATCTGCTGATCGCCCACCTCGCGCCAGTCGCGCTCCGGCTGACACAACCTTACTCATGTGGTCACGAATATTTTGTCCGTCGGTCACAGACAAAATTTCTCGACCCCACCTCGCCCGTTTTTTCTACTGAAAAAACATGGCTCCGGTTGGCACCAAATATAAAAAACCCAAAGCAGTTTGGGTTTTTTATATTTGGTGCCCCCGCTAGGAATCGAACCTAGAATAACGGCTTAGAAGTCCGCAGTTATAT
>CAYRQO010000103.1:0-3335 GCA_964426515.1 uncultured Candidatus Saccharibacteria bacterium
ATGCTCCGAGTCGTGGACGTAGTTCGAAATAGTGTAACTAATATTAGATGAGAATTTAGGGTATAATCCTAGATCCAAATAGTAACATCTATTAATTTTGAAAAAATATAATAAATACGGAACTAATTCAAATATTAATTTATTGAACTCTTACTCAATCATTCCTTTTTAGTATTTTTAGTATTTCCGTGGCTAATCATCCCTAAATAAGAATTAAGCGACTCCTTTGCTATAGATTTCAACCGGGCTTATTATAGAAATACTCAGACTACTGAATTTTTACTGAGCTTCAGAATTTTTCTAAATCATGTGTATTGGAAAAAAATCTTGGTCGTAAATTATCCTACCAAGCAGTTGTTCATTATATTGATGGAAATAAATTAAACAATAGGATCAATAATTTCAAACTATTCCCCTGTCAAGCAGAGCATGATAGAAATCATCGCAATCATCTAAGAAATTACGGCACTTAGCACAAAGAAGTTCCTGAATACATTAATTATAAACAATATCCCGAATACGCCAGATAATATTAATTTATATAAAAATAACTATACATCCCTACTTTTGAAAATAAAAACCGCATAACGAATCATGCGGTTATTTTTTAATTAGTCTATGAAGTATTGAAATTTTTAATTATTTTTTCTTCTAGCATCCGAAAAACTGCCTGAACACTTATTTCTCGCATACATTGCAATTTAATTGGATTTGGACATTTATCCTCTCTACCGATAAAACATGGCGCACAGTCCAGATCTAAGCTGATTTTTGTATCTTTGCCATAAGAATAAGTTTCATTTTTAGGCTGTGGCCCCCAAAGTGAAATAGTAATTTTCTTTAACCCCAGTGCTACGTGCAATCCGAATGTATCAACGGAAATGATAATATTTATTTTATTTATCAAAGAGATAAACTGACTTACAGTATTATCGTGACCAGTGAAAATTAGATTGCTTAGTCGATGATTATTATTTAAGTCTGCAATAATCATATAAGCGTCAACATCTTCCGGACCAGCAAGAATAACTAATTTCCATTCTAGATGATATTCAAGGCATAGCTCAGCAAGCTTATAGAAGTATTGTGGGAGCCATCTCTTGGCGCTATGACGCAAGCTGCTGCCAATATTTAACCCAATTGCGATATCCTTTCTTGCAATACCTTTAGATTTAAGAAAAGCCGTTGCCCAATTGTCATCATTTTTTCTGGTCACGATATCATAATTTTGTCTTCGCCAAATTAACCCGGATACTTCCATAAGAATTTGCTGCATTGATTTTTTATTTTCTCTCCTTCGGAAATAATCATTCGTCTGTAGTTTAAGGAATTCCCTCGCAGATAATGAAGCAGTTGTAAGATTTCCGAAATCATTCAACATAAATCCCTTTTTGTTGGCTAGGCAATTACTTACAAAAGCAAGATAAGCAGGATTAGACTCAAAATTAATTATGGTATAATATATCTGAGAATGAAGAATCGCAATGTTTTCCCAAGTCATCGTATAAACACGGTCTACGCTAGGAATATTACCTAAAATAAGCTCCATGGACTTACTATTTGTTAGCCATTGGATAATGGAATGCGGATAAATCTTTTTAAGCTCTTTTGAGACTACACTAGACCTTAACACGCTCCCCAGTCCGCCAGCTTCAATTATAAGAATATTCTGTCTAATAGGGCTATAAAGAGTACACTCATGACACTCCTTCGTAAGATTAGCTTTTTGTTTATTACATGGTTTTATGCCTTTCCAGTAGATACAATCTGTGTGAAAAGTGTTCATTTTACACCTCTTTTAATTGTTAATGAATTAAATTTTAAATAAATATAATACATTTTTATATAAATAGCAAGTAACAATCCAACACAAATAATATGAAAATTAACTTCCCTTTGCCTACAGACGAACAATATCATCAATATTGCGAGAAATGCCACTCAGAAAACATTCATCGTATTTTTGAAGAAGAAAAAACTTTCTATTTATGCGATCATTGCGCTCATAAATCACCCAGACTGATAGTTATTGATCCTCAAATCGTCTGGTGGATAGACAAAAAGACAAAAGAATATTGGCATGAAAGTGTTGGGATTTTTATTTTTAATAAAGACGGCAAAGCATTATTTTTTCAAAGGATTATTTATCCTTTTGCGCTAACCATACCATCCGGACACTTAGATATTGACGAAGATCCTAGCACCGCCGCAATAAGAGAGCTCGAAGAAGAAGCTGGAATAAAAATAAATGCGGTTAACCTCTTTACCGAAGAGGATATTTGTGGCGATAAGTGCCGCCGCGGAGCAGATATTCATAAATGGCATCTGTATACAGCTCGATTAGATAACGTTGGAGATGTAAAAATTAATGACGAGGGTGTTCAGCCAGTTTGGTTTTCTCTTGAAGAAGCCTCGCAAAAAGATCTAACTTATCCAGTCAGGTATTTCATTGAAAAATATGGACCACAACTTTTCAAGAAATAATATATTTTAGGTTAACAACCCATTTTCCCACGCTCGGACGCTCGCTATACTAACAATATATGATCACCTTATATCAACACAAAAACAAACATTACTATCTGTTTTTGTTTATCTCTGCTCAGAGTTTGGAATTTAATTAAAATAGTTTTATTTGAGCAAACGAATACCACGCGCTACTAAATCAATATCATCATTTAGACTATCATGAATGCTTTGAGTTTTTTTAGTTTTACCATTATTTCCAAAAATCATAATATTCTTTACACCAACCATGCCAGCTTCCCCATAGACAACATAATATCCTTCCTGGTTTTCGAGTGGTGGCGGTAAAGTTCTTATCCGCCGAAAACAGCGAACCAGTGACAATGGTCGCCACGAATCACAAGGACCTCAACCTGGTCCAAATATTCGGGCTTTCTTCCGGTGCCCCGTTCCGTATCAATCTTTCGGGTGATTTAGAAGCAACCAAAAAATGGTTGCCGAGAAACTTGCATAGCAGGTTGGCAAAAAATGTTTATTCAGGGCACTCAAGTAATTGGGTACCTTTTTTAATACACAAACAAACTTTACCTTTGTATTTTATGATTAATCGTTTATAGGGTTCGAACTAAAATATTTTTGCGAAAATAAAAGAAAAAACGAGGCTTTAACCTCGCTTAATCTACGTTGGCTCGGGGACCTGGATTCGAACCAAGATAGCATGCTTCAGAGGCATGAGTCCTACCATTAGACGATCCCCGAATAAATTATAACCAGGATGATTATAGCCATCCTGGGGTAAAATGTAAAGATTAATCAGCTATTCTTCCCTTTTTCTCTTCATGAAAGGAAACAGAGTCGTTTCTCTCACG
>CAYRQO010000104.1:0-3320 GCA_964426515.1 uncultured Candidatus Saccharibacteria bacterium
ATCACTATACCATTCATGTAGAGTATAAATTGGATAGCGACTTTTCTCTGGCAATACTGTGATTAAATTTTCTCCAGAAAAATCAGATTTCCCTCTGCGAAATTTTCCAAATGACCAAAAAGATAAAAGATGTTTTGTTCTACATAAAAAACACTGTGACGGTATCGAAATGTCTACTTTTTCATACATACTCATTTCTCCACCCAAAATGGTAAATTCTTTATTACAGTGTTCGCATGTTTTATTTATTTCAGCCATAGAATTTTTCTAGAACCTAGAAACTAGAAACTAGAAACTAGAAACTAATTACTAGAACCTAATTTATATTAGTGGCTCACTACCTTTTTCTTCTTTTGGTAAAACTTCTTTAGGTTTTTCACTACCATAAGAACTCTCAGCAGTATCGTTTTTACCAACAGCCGTAATCGCGGCTTTTTCTTGGGCTGATCTAATGATAGTCGATTCTTCTTCAGCAATTAAACGCTGAGCCTCCCCTGCCAAGATGGCATATTTGCGACGAGAAGCATCTAAAATTTCTTTTCGATATGAGGCGTGAGTAGCTGGCAAAACTTTAAGTGTCTCGGCGGAGAATGGATCATAACTTTCTCCATCGATTGTCATCTTAATAAAAAATTCTCCGACTCCCAGATTGATCATATCTTTAACTTCAAAAATTGGCGCGAAATCAGCTTTCAATTTTACCGCATCGTCTCCTCCAACTCGGAAAGTAATCATTGATCCAGTATTTCCTAGAACTGCTTGCTCAACTTTAGGTAAAAGTTGTCCAACGTATTGGTGAGCCACGACAAGATTGATGCCGTACTTGCGGGCCTCAGATAAAATATTTTCAAAAGTATCAGTCACAATGTTTTGGAACTCGTCGACATATAAATAAAAATCATGACGATCTTTTGGTTCAAGTTTGGCTCGGGCCATTCCCGCTTGTTTAATTTTTGTTAAGAACATGGCACCAAAGAATGATGAATTTTCTTCTCCGATTTTTCCTTTCGATAAATTGATCATTAAGATTTTTTGCTCGTTCATCAATTTTTCAAGATCAATTTTATTTTCTTTCTGTCCGAAAATATTTCGAAGCATTGGATCGGACAAAAATTGTCCCAATTTGTTAACTAAAGGAATGATGGCGTCAGTATCAAATTTTTCAGACCAATCCGCGAACTCGATAGCCCAGAATCTTTTGACCATGTCGTCTTCTATATATTCAACTACCTTCTGACGATAATTACGATCGGTCAACATTGAGATCATCCCCCGCATGGTGGCATGAGGATAATCAAGAAGAGCCAAAACCGTAAAACGAAAAACGTGCTCAAGACGTGGAGTCCAGTTGGCCCCGAATTGTTTTCTCAGCACTTCGATCAAACCTTGAGTTAATTGATGTTTAAAAGTCGGGTCAATATTGGCCAGTGGATTAAAAGACGACGGATATTCAATATCGCCTGGGTCAATCAAACAGACATCTTCAATTCGCTCTTTTGGAATAAAATTTAAAATATCTTCAATCAACTCACCGTGAGGGTCAATAATACAAAGACCTTGCCCGTAAGCAATATCTTGGCGAATCATCAATTCCAATAATTTAGATTTACCCACTCCTGACTTACCGATAATATACATATGACGTCGGCGATCAATTCGCTTTATTCCAAAGACGAATTTTTTTTCTTCGAGAGAAGCCACATAATTTGTTCGGCCAATAAAAACAACTTCGCTTGGATCTGATTTACCAAGAGTCGGTAAATCAGGTGGCGGTGGAGCATATTTAATTATTTGAATCTTATTGGGCTTGTTTAAAGACATGTACTTATATTGTATCAAATTATAATAAAAAGTATAATATGATACATATGATTGAAGAAAAAACACATCTTGTAGAGCCAGAATTATCCGAAATTAAAAAAGAGTCTATCTTAACTGAAGAGGACCTGCCCGCCCTCACGACAGTTCGGGAGCAGGCGGGAAATTATATTAAAAAATTAGGACCTGGTTTAATTACTGGTGCCGCTGACGATGATCCATCTGGAATAGCCACTTATTCTCAAGCCGGAGCTTCCTTTGGTACTGGACTACTATGGATGGCTGCTTGGGTTTACCCTCTTGTCGCTACAGTTCAAGAAATGTGCGCTAGAATAGCACTCGTTACTGGCCGGGGTCTGGCTTCAAATATTAAACGAACATATTCAAAAAAATTTCTTTATATTTGTACCTTACTTTTATTTTTCGCTAATACTTTAAATATTGGAGCCGACTTAGGAGCTATGGCTAAAGCTATTCAACTAATAGCCCCTCAAACCTCTTTCGTCTTATTGGTTATTTTTATCGGCTTGGCTGGATTATTTCTTGAAATATTAGTTCCGTATCGAAAATATTCAAAATACTTAAAATGGTTAGTCTTAGCGGTCTTTTCATATATTGTAACTGGTTTAATAATTAACATGGACTGGTCATTACTTTTACACGACGGACTTATTCCCCAAATTACTTTCTCCAAAACTCAAATTCTTTTAATTACTGGAATTTTGGGGACAACCATTTCTCCATATTTATTTTTCTGGCAAACCTCCCAAGAAATAGAAGAAGAAATTTCTCAAGGTAAAAAAACAATTCAAGCTCGCAAGGGCACAAACCCTGCCGAGATCAAAGAAATGCGAGCAGATATTTGGGTTGGGATGTTTCTCTCAAACTTGGTCATGTTTTTTATTATTGCCGTTTGTGCCAATACTCTTTTTGTAAATGGCATCACGAACATAAATACCGCCGCCGATGCGGCCTTGGCTCTTCGTCCACTGGCCGGTCATTGGGCATTTCTTCTTTTTGCCATTGGAATTATTGGGACGGGCTTGCTCGCAATCCCAATTTTAGCTGGTTCCACCGCTTACGCTATATCTGAGAGTTTTGGTTGGAAAGAAGGCTTATATCGAAAATTTAAAACTGCTCATGCTTTTTACGGAGTTATCATTGTTTCAATAATAATTGGTATCTTAATAAATTTTATTGGCATCGATCCAATTAAAGCTCTTCTTTATTCGGCTATTGCCAATGGCGTCGTCGCTCCTGTCATTCTCGTCTTCATTGTCAAAATAAGTAGCAGTAAAAAAATTATGGGTGAATATCGTAATAAACCAATTACTAAAACTCTCGGTTGGATCGCTACTGTTCTTATGAGTATTGCCGCCATCGCCACGATTATTTCTCTTTTTAATTAACTCTTGCAAAAAATTAATAATCAGGTAATATATGTTAATTGGGCCCTTAGCTCATCTGGTAGAGCACCTCATTTGCAATGAGGGGGTGGCAGG
>CAYRQO010000105.1:0-3313 GCA_964426515.1 uncultured Candidatus Saccharibacteria bacterium
TTGATTTACCCTCAATTCCAGTTCTATTTACAGCAATAACTGGCAAACTATTAGCAATAGCATGCCCTCGCATAACCGTCTCCCAGGCATTGTGCCAGTCGCCTTCTATTTGTTTTTCACCAATTATTGTTCCAATCGCGGTCGGATAAAAAATCATTTCAGCTCCAGAGAGTTTTGCCATCCGAGCCGCTTCAGGAAACCATTGATCAAAACAAATTAAAACTGAATAAATTATATTTTTATGTTTAAATAATTGATAACCATTATTCCCTTCTGCAAAATAATCTTTTTCATAAAAACTTGGATCATGTGGGATATGAATTTTTCTGTAAGCTGGTTGTATTTCGCCTTTTTCATTTAAGACAACAACGGTATTATAGAGTTTACCATTATTTGCTTTTTCATAAATTGGTAAAATTATAGAACATTTGTATTTCTTTGAAATATTTTTAAATGCAAATGTTGATTCTCCTGGTATCGTTTCTAAAAAACTTTCAATTTTCACACCTTTTTTATTTGGGAAATATGGAGTTTTATATAATTCTTGCAAACAAATAATCTCAGCGCCTTTTTTTGCCGCCTCTTCTACCATTTTTAAAGTTTTATTTAAATTTAATTTTAAATCATTTGAGACTGCACTTTGAATCAGCCCGACTGTGACAATTTTCTTTTTCATCTTTTTGTATAATAGGCTTCATAAATTATATTCTGAAAAAAGTCCTCGGTTCTCCTCGCCGAATTCATTTGGAAGCTCGGCCAGACATTTTTTCATAAAATAATTTATTTCGCTTTCTAAATTATAACGTATATTTTCCTATTAATCTATTTGCTTCAATTGGATTTTCTTTACACTCAAGCAATGCTTCAAGCATTAGTGGCACCACAATTGTCGCATCGGATTCAATGACAAACATTGGGGTTTCTTTCGTAAGTTTATCCCAAGTGATTTTTTCATTAGGTGTCGCACCTGAATATGAACCATATGATGTTGTTGAATCTGAAATCTGACAGAAGTAGGCCCAAGGTTTAACGTTATCAATTTGCATATCATATTTTAGTGATGGTACTACGCAGATTGGAAAATCTCCAGATATGCCACCTCCAACTTGAAAGAATCCAACCCCTTCACCTTCAGAAAGTGTTTGATATTGATCATAGAAATTTGCCATATATTCAATACCAGATTTCACAATATTAGGAGAGCATTCGTTATTTTTGACATAAGAAGCAAAAATATTTCCAAATGTTGAATCTTCATGCCCTGGCACAACAATTGGGATATTATTTTCGGCTGCAGCCAACAACCAACATTCATCTTTATTTCCTTCATGTTTTTCCTCTTCAACATTTTTAATTAAATCATAAAAATATTCATGCCAGAATTTTCGAGTATTTTCTTCAGTGGCTTTTTTCCATGTTGGCACAATTTGCTGTTCAACCGCTCGGAAGGCCTCATCTTCAGGGATACTTGTATCGGTAACCCGACGCATTCGATCTTCTAGGATTCTTGTATCATCATCTTTAGTAAAATATCGATAATCTGGAAAATCTTTATAACTATTGTGAGCAACTAATCGGAAAAGTGATTCCTCAAGATTGGCCCCAGTAACTGACATACCAGAAATTAAACCCTTGCGAATTGCTGGAGCTAGTGTTATTCCAAGCTGTGCTGAAGACATAGCTCCACCCACGGCCCAAAACATCTTGCCTCCTTTTTCGATGTGCTTCCAATAAGCAATCGTTGCATCACGAGTCGCTCTGGAATTAAAATTCTTATAATTTCTTAAAATAAATTCTAATGTTGGTAATTTTGTATCCATATTATTTAAATTATTAATTAGTAATTGATAATTATATTATACTACCAGCCAAAATCTTTACCAACATCTTCTGGTGATTCTCTCTTTCGTGCGACTACTATGTGACCATTTTCTGCAATTACCTTAATTGGAGACGAAAGCATACAATGATGCGAGGCCAAAGCGTCCTGATATGCCCCAGTATCAAAAAAAGCTATGTAAAATGACTCATTACTCTCATTGTAATTATAATCAGGTAGTGTCACTGAACCACCTATGCCTTTATATACATCATCTGAGTCACAAGAAGATCCAGAAATCCACACCTCGTTCAATTTATTATCAAAATTATTACTAATTGGTGCAACAAACCATTTTTGATCTATTGCCCATGTATCAATCAAATCATTCATTAAACTACCATCGATTACATACCATTTTTTTGCCTCAATACCCTTATGGTTAATAATTTTGGTATCAATAACCTTAAAGATTGTGATCTGTGCAGGAGCGACCATGTATCTACCCCATTCACAAATAAGATTCGGATTACTAATTCCCCTTTTATCAGATTCTTTTTTCAAAAGCTGGAAAAGCTTTTCAAGAATTTTTTCTGCTGAGTATTTTTTATTTCTTTCATATGGAATCGGCATACCGCCACCGATATCAAGAGTATCAAGTGATGGATTTTTTTCCTTCAACTTAAAATATACATCAAGGGCGTATCTTGTACTTTCAACTAAATCTGATAACTTTTCAATATTACCTATTCGATAATGAAGTACTTTTAAGTTTTTAAAAGTAGACATTTTTAATATTTCCTTTCGTGTGAACCCAAAACGATCAATCTCCTTATTCCAGTTTGATTTAGATTTCACTGGTATATCTAGACGAATACCAACATCATATTTCGAATTTTGAAAAGTTTTAAGTTCTGCTGGCCCTTCAATTATCGGAATAATCTTTAATCCTCTGTGTTGCAACTCATCGATTAGATTTATATATCTGTCAGTTTTAGGACCATTACAAAGAATTCTCATTTTTTCGTTAAATGATTGTTGCTCAAGCATTTTTTTGACTATATATAATTCATTGTATGAAGATGTCTCGATATTTGCTCCTTCTCCAACCATTGCCAATACTACCTCTTTCGTCTGATTACTTTTCATTGGATAGTGATAATAAAATTTTCCTTGATATTTCAATTTTTTTATTAACACATCTGAAAGATCGAGTAAATCTTCAATTCTTTCTTCAATAATATACGGAAAAAGTATTTCGAGTGATGTCCCGAATTTTTCTGCTAAATATCGTAGGTTATAAATATTATTTCCTTCCTTTGCGATTAAATCACCGTTGTTGTTATAATCAAAAAATTGAGTGTTAAAATCTTTAATACCAAGCTTCCAAAGTTTTCTGGAAGCAATTGAACGTTTGGTCATTTCTTTATCAAGCAAACTTCATTTTGCCTGTAATAAGTAATAATAAAATCAATTGTATCAAAAAATGAGGAT
>CAYRQO010000106.1:0-3292 GCA_964426515.1 uncultured Candidatus Saccharibacteria bacterium
ATATTGACAAAAACGTCAAAATAGGCACATACTATGTTCAGAGTGAGTTTCCGCAGTACAAACAATTAATAAAAGCAGCTTTCAGGAGAGAAGGCTGCTTTTTTAAAAACTTATTACCATTATTAAACAAAAACTCCGTGCCGACCTTGCCCGATAACAATGTGTTACAGAGCAAGGTCGCAAGGCACGGAGAATGTGTCGCCTCGCAACCGGTGAAAGTTGTAGAAGAGAGGGGCAGGTGTCAGTCGGTGGGGACCATGGTGTAGGTCTTGGCTTCGAAGTCGAGCAGACTGACCTCGCCCGGGCTGAGAATCAGGGGGCTGTAGTACTGATTCCAGCACAGCTTGGCCAGCGCCATGGGCAGGCAATCGGCATAACCCGTGTGGGTCACGACCACGACGATGTCCGCATCCAGGAAGCGTTGCACGAACTTCAGGGCGGGATCTATCCTCATGGGGTGCCAGATATCCGACCACAGCACCTCACTCGCCTCTGCCGTAACCCCAAGCGCGGCCCCGATGATCGAGGCGCTTGTGACAGCCCGCGGCGCAGTAGACGACAGCAGCGCTATGCTCGGGGTGACATCACCCTTCAGGATCAGGCCGCTCAAAACAGCGGCGACCTGCTCCATCTGGGTCCGACCCTCGGGCATCAGACTGCCGTCGCTATTGCTGAAGCCATGACGACCAACAAACAGTTTCTCGCACATGTGCACCCTCCTTTCCAGGTGAGATCAAGCCGCTTCATTAGAAAAAGTTTGATCACACCCGAAAATAGCCTGTAAAGAGCAGGCTAAAGTATAATGAAATAAGGATTTTGTCAATACGCGAGCCTACGGTAGACGATGAAACAATCTGCCAGAATAAAAAATAGCTTTCGGGAGTGAAAGCAGTTTCTATTATACAAAAACCCCGCGCTACATAAATAAAGGTTAGATGAGTACGCTAGACTTGCCAATATAGCAGACCTGGTCGTACAAATTCTTTAATTCACATATACTCATATCCAAAATTGGCTCATACATAAAGGAATTCAAATGTATATTATCTGGAGTTATAATATTTACACTTTCCAAAGTCTTAATTGCTTTGGCGTGCTCCTCATCACCACCAAATTGCATTTTATATCTCTCAAATAATCTTCCTGTTTGATTTTTTAAAATTGGAGTCTTATTGCTAACATGTGACCACATATACTTCTCAGCTTTCAGCCTAGATCCTATGGCTAGGATAATTTTATCTTCCAGCACAATAGAGTCGCTGTTGTGTTGTTTTTTAATTTCTTCTATTAGACCATACAAAATATCAACAATTTTCTTAGTTCCATCTTCAAATTGGAATAAAATACCTGATAGAACACCATGAAATATACTTTCTAAATCATTAATACAAACATCCTCGGTAGCTTTTATATCATTATCTATGTCCCCCTCTTTATAGTGTAAGACATGAGTCAAAAGCTGATAAGCCTTATTTTGTCCGTCTTTAAAATCAATCAAATTTCGCACGAAAGGAATACACGCAATTAAATGTCGTTCGTTATTGTTCACCCCAACCCTCCAATTAGAAAATGGATCGATTACATTCCTGCTTCCCGCATCAATTAACTTAATCTCATTTTCCAATTTTTCTGCAACAAATGAATATTTCCACTTATGATCCTGGAGAATTCTAGACTGTATCGTTCTGAAAAAATCAAAATTATGGCTTAAAATTATACAATAAAAATTCGTCTCCTTGGACAAATCATTTAAATACTCAATAATTGCATATTTATTTTTGTAATCAAAGGAATCAGCTATATCATCTATGATATAAAGTGTTTTTTTGTTTAATAATTGTCTCGATTTAATCTCAAAAATAATATTTAGCAAATAAAAAGCTCTTCTCTCTCCTTGACTTAAAATGTTATCTATTAAGCTCTTTCTTTCTATGTTCTTTCCGTGAAACTTAAATTCTAGCGCAGGCGTCTCTTCACTTAAAACGGCGTCTTCTTTATTTTTAATTTGAACAGTAAAGGGCATTCCAACAAATCTATTATCAAACTCTTCAATTGCTCTCTCCCAAGCAGACTGTCCATTTTTTGCTTTTTGTACAATTCTTTCCAAATCGTCTTTCTTACTATTATACAAGCAAACCAAAGATTCTAATCCTACATCAATTTTTTTTAAAAAACTACACCAAACCTCTCTCCTGAAACCATTATAGTCCACTAACCTTAATAAAATCGAATTATCCTTTTCAATAACTTTTTTAAAAGCTTCTAATACTTTATTTGCCGATAGTGCTTTATCAACTTTATTAAAAATATTTTTTAATGATTCATCGTTAAAAACTCGTTCAATTTCTTCATTAATAATTTCGGCAAGCCGTTTCTTATCAAAAATATCTCCGTGAGATTTTAGCGTTAACTTATGCCCTGCAATAAAAAATTCGTCCCCACTAAGAGAATCGCCGAGATTTTTGGCTTCTGTTGTTCCAAAAATACGGTCTTTACCCTTTGTAAAAAACGTTGATTTACCAATTAAATCATTATATTTTTCAATATATTGTTCTAACAATGAAAAATTATTTTCTAAAAATTCTTTGACTTTTCCCCCTTTATCAAAAACGTCATTATATTTAAAATCAAATGAATTATTGGAGGCTTTTACATCATTTAAAATAGCAGTAAATATTTCAAATATATTTTTCTTTTCGAGATGAGAAAAAGATTCTATAATTTCTGTTTCGTAATTGCTACTGCCTGATATTTTTTTTAATCCAGAAATTGTATACTTCTTTAAATTTTCTATTTCATCATAAATTACTAAGTACTCCTTCCTAGTTTTTTCGTCAGCCAGAAGCGTGAGTATTCTGCCTTCTGACTTAAAAGCCTCTTCACTGTATGGATCTATGACGCATATCGCCTCTGGATCAATTTGCGCGTTAGAATCGTCTGTAAAAAATTCATGAGCAGAAACCAGAGTTTCGTCCATTTGATCACATGGTTTTTCTCTCTTTGAAATTGCTTTAAGAGTTTTTGCAAAGGAAGTTTTCATTACACCATTTGGTGCATAAATTGCAACAGTCTTAAACTTAGAAAAATCAAAGTCATGTATAAACTTTTTTATTCCATAACAATTTTCTAACTTTATTTTCAATTTTTCCATATTATTTTATATTTGTGTACTTTTTTAAGCTGCTCGCCATACAAATAATTAATAAATAAATTTTCATCCATATTATTTCACACCCCCACCCACAAAACAATAATCAGTCAACTAGTTTTTCCACCGCCGTCATAATTTTTT
>CAYRQO010000107.1:0-3292 GCA_964426515.1 uncultured Candidatus Saccharibacteria bacterium
CTTTTGAATATAAAGATATAAAAACTTATGGAAATATAGCAATAGTTTCAAAAGTTTATTTTGTGGGAGTTGAAGAAGATTGTTCGTATATGATTTTAAATTATATCGAAGGAGTGAACGGGTTAGATATTCCAGAAGAGAAACATGCTGGTGTGTATAAAAAATTAGGTGAATATGCAAAAGATTTTAATTCAATTAATGTTGGTGGTTTTGGAAGAAATGTAAAGGATGAAAATGATGGATTTTTTGAAGATTGGAATTTATTTTATAAGCAAAGTATTGAAGCGATTTTGAACGATGGAATTTTGGTTGAGAATAATATTTTAACAAGTGATCAATCTGAAATAATTAGTAATAGAATTTTGGAAATGAAAAATTGGAATGTCGCCCCGAAACTTTGTCATGGAAATTTACACATAAGTAATACAATTATTTCTCCTGATGGTAATGTTTTTTTAATTGATTGGGGTAATGGTGTCGGACATTTAGCGCCACACGTTGATTTAGCGGACTTGATTGCTTGGAAAGACAGGAGATATCTAAACAATTTTTTAGAGGGCTATGGTATGTCTGAGGACGAGTTTAAAAGTATTGAGCATGATGTAAATAATTTACTAATAGTTCAATTGTTAGGAGTTATTAAATACTCTTTAAAAATAGATAAAAAGTTTCATGATGTAGATTTTATTACAAATTCAGTTATTAGAATAATGAATTTAAAATAACCTTGATACTTTCTTTACTTTCATTTTAATAATAATTTATCCTAATCTTGTATATTTGATACGTGAAGGATTTCTACAATTGGAATAAGTTAAAAATACAGATAGATTCAAAAAATGAAAAAGAAAGAATTTTTTTCAAAGAATCCGAAGTCTGGTGGGTAAATCTTGGTTTAAATATAGGTTTTGAGATTAATGGAAAAAATGAAAAATATGTTAGACCTGTGATTGTTATTAAAAAATACAATAAGTTTTCATTCTTGTCTCTGCCATTAAGCACTGTGAAAAAAGAAAATAGATATATTTATTTTGTTGGTGAAGTTTCTGGAAAGGATGCATACGCCAATTTGTCTCAATTAAGAAATATTGATAGTAAGAGGTTGGTCAGTAAAGTTGGACTTATTAAAAGTGAAAAATTTATTGAATTAAAGAAAAAAACTAGCCAGGTAAATTTTGACTAGTTTTTTATCATTTGCCCTACTGGTGAGGGCGAGCCCGAAGGCCATCTGTAAAAATAATTGTATTCTAATTCTTGCAAAAGTCAATTTAAATTAATTTATCGGAAATTTATTTTTTAAATATTAATATTTCAATGATATTAAATAGCCCTTAGATTTTAAATGATGTTTGTTAATAAAAAATAAATCCCCGCCGAAGCGGGGGACGTGGCACATGCTAAACATGTAAATATATTATCAAAAAAATCTTTTACTGCAAGTTTTCAACTCCTATATTTTTAAGTTGTTTGATACAATAGAAGGTAATGGAGAACCCCGACCAAATTTCATATTTTGCAGAAACAGATGCGCGAAATAAACGTATTCCATTTGGTATAAAAGCCAAAGACCGTTCTCGTCACATGTATGTGATCGGGAAGACTGGTATGGGTAAATCGACCTTGCTTGAGAATATTGCTGTTCAGGATTTGAAAAATGGAAACGGTGTTTGTTTTATTGACCCACATGGAAAAACTGCTGACTTGCTTCTAGAGTATATTCCAGAAGAAAGAATAAAGGATGTGATTTATTTTGCTCCATTTGATACTGATCATCCTATATCATTCAATGTGATGGAAGATGTTGGGTATGATAAAAGACACCTTGTCGCATCTGGTTTAATGTCTACTTTTAAAAAGATTTGGCAAGATGCTTGGTCAGCCAGAATGGAATACATTCTTTCAAATACACTTTTGGCACTTTTAGAATATCCCGATGCAACTCTGCTTTCTGTAAATAAAATGCTTTCTGATAAAAAGTTTAGAGAAAAGGTTGTTGCAAATATTACCGACATGTCTGTGAAATCTTTCTGGGTAGATGAGTTTGCAAAATATACAGATAAATTTGCGGCTGAAGCTACACCGGCTATTCAAAATAAAGTCGGGCAATTCACGGCTAATCCTTTGATTAGAAATATTGTTGGTCAACCGAAATCCAGTTTCGATTTGAGAGAAGTGATGGATCAAAAAAAGATACTAATTGTTAACCTCTCAAAAGGAAGAATCGGAGAAGTAAATGCTCAGCTTTTAGGAAGTATGATTGTAACAAAAATTTATCTTGCCGCTATGAGTCGGGCTGATACAAATGAAGAAGAGTTAAAAAAACTTCCAAATTTCTATCTTTTTGTGGATGAGTTTCAATCTTTTGCAAACGAATCTTTTGCCGATATTCTTTCAGAGGCCAGAAAGTATAAATTAAATCTAACTATCACTCACCAGTATATTGAACAAATGCCTGAAGAAGTTCGTTCTGCTGTATTCGGAAACGTGGGAACATTCATAAGTTTTAGAGTTGGAGCTGGTGATGCGGAGTATATAGAAAAAGAATTTGCTCCAGTATTTCTGGCAGAAGATATTGTGAATTTAGGATTCACACAAATCTATTTGAGACTTATGATTGAAGGAGTCGGATCACAACCTTTTTCTGCAAAAACTTTACCGCCAATTGCTAAGGGTGATGTTAATTTTGTAAAAGAAATTCTCGAGTCTTCACGAGCTCAGTTTTCAAAACCACGAGATGAAGTAGAGGCGAAAGTGCGAGAGCTACTTGAATCTGGAAGAGAAGAAGAAAAACCAAAACAACAAAAGGATAATAAACCTCGCGATGATAAAAATGGCTACCAAAATAAACCGAAAAATAATTACCAAAACGATCGACCTAAAAATAATTATCAATCAAATAATAATCAAGAAAATAAAAAACCAATTTTTGATGATAATGCGAGAAGGGAATTAGATAGAAGTATTAAGCGACAAATAATGGATATTCCAATTGATGATTTGCCAATCGAATCAGAAATCCCGATTGAGGCAGAATCTCTATCAATAAAAAAGCTGGATAAAAAAAGAGATGTGCCTAATGATCCAAAAAAGGTCAGTGCAGAGAATAGAAATAGTCTGAAAGACGCACTTGCATCAGTTCTTGGTTCATTACCATCAACACAAGAATCTAAAAACATTGAGGCAAAACCAGTAGAAAACCAACCCACTCACAATTCTACCGAGGTCTCAGTTGATAAGTTGAAGGATGTTCTAGATATAAAGAGCGAATAACAATCTATTTTTATAGGGTTTT
>CAYRQO010000108.1:0-2472 GCA_964426515.1 uncultured Candidatus Saccharibacteria bacterium
ATCGGTGAAATATGGTTCGGTAGGCGGACCGATTTTTTCTTTTTGGTGTTCATCTATTTTGTAGCTTGTTCAATTCGCTCTAAGGCCACGATAAAAGCTGCTCGGCGAATGTCGGTGTTTAATTCTTTTGATTTATTCCAAATCACTTCTGTTTCTTCATCCATAATTTTCTTTAATTTGGCGAAGACATCAACTTCCGTCCAGTGTTCCTTTTTGAGATTTTGTTCCCATTCAAAAGTTGAAACAGTCACTCCTCCCGCATTGGCCAAAATATCTGGCACAACTGGAATGCCACGAGCAAATAAAATATCATCGGCCTCAGGAGTTGTTGGACCATTGGCTAATTCGACAATTAATTTAGCTTTGATATTTTTGGCATTCTTGTCAGTAATTTGATTTTCCAAAGCCGCTGGAATTAAAACGTCGCAATTGGTTTCAAGAAGTTCATCATTAGTAATATTTTTTGAGCCTAGGAAATTGGTAATTTGGCCATTTGTTTTTTTGTATTCATTAAGAGCTTTTATATCGATGCCGTCTTCTTTAAAGATGGCACCTTTTGAATCAGATATAGCAATAATTTTATGACCATGAGCGGTTAAGATTTCCGCTGCATTTCCTCCAACATTACCAAATCCTTGAATAACAATATTACAGGAGTCGTTTAGGTTTAATTTATTTTTAATAACATCAAATACATAAAATCCACCAAGCCCCGTGGCTGGACCTCGGCCTTCTGAACCCCCGACTGCAATTGGTTTCCCTGTAATTACGGCATTAGTTGTATCGCCAGTAATTTTAGCGTATTCATCTACCATCCAGGCCATTATTTCTGGTGTTGTATTAACATCTGGAGCGGGGACATCAACTTGCGGTCCGATCACTTGCGCCATGAGTTTTATCCAACCGCGTGATAATTTTTCAAGTTCATTTTTTGATAATAATTTTGGATCAACAGTTATTCCGCCTTTTCCTCCGCCCATTGGAATATTGGCCACGGCACATTTGAGAGCCATCCAAAAAGCTAAAGCTTTGACCTCATTGATGTCGGTATCTTGATGGTAACGTATTCCTCCTTTGTATGGACCCCGAGAATTATTATATTGAACGCGATAACCCTCAAAGACTCGAACAGAGCCATCATCCATAGTGATTGGAATTGCAATTCTTATTTCTCTATCTGGTTGGGCTAATAATTTTAAAAAATCTTCATTGAAGTTTTTTACTTTGGTGGCTCTTTTGAGTTGGGCCATGGCATTTTGAAATGGATTATTCATTATTTCTTTGACTCGCCGTAGCTTTATGCGGAGGCGGTTATTATTTTTTATTAATATTTTTCATTATACCTTTTTTCATTCTAAATCTATAATTATTAAAATACCCTTATTTATCAATGGTTTTACTGATAGCCTTAGCCCTTGACAAATTGGATCATTATATGCTATAATACACCAATGGAAAATAAAGTAACAAAAAATTTAATAATCCTTGGAATCATTGTTTTTTCTTTTATTTTTACTAATAGTGCTTCAGCCTATTGTCAAAGATATGCTTTCTCTAATAGATTAGTTGATCGCAATTGTGTAGAAGAAGAAATTTATTATAATAATTATGAATCTAATTCAAACGTTAGTTCGACGTCTAATAACCAAAACGTGACACCGGATAATAATGTTGTTAATAACTATTATTATTATCCAACAACAACAAAAACAACAACGAGTAATACTTCTACAGCAAAATCTACAGTAGATACTACAAAAGATAATTCAAATAGTAATTCGAACTATGATTCAAATTATAGTTATGGAGAAAGTGATTATAATAATGTTTACAGCAATGGTCTTGGAGCTTCAGTTTATGATAGTGGTCAAAATGGTAATGGCATCACTGCGCTTTCCTTAAAAGGATCAGGTAGCTTTATGCCAAGTTCAATTTGGCAATGGATCCTAACAGTAATATTAATATTAATTATTATTATTATTGCTCGAATGTTTGTTACCAAACCAAACCCTGCCGATCATGATTCACATGTAGCTCACGCTCATTAATTATAAATAAAGCAAAAACCCTCCGACATGGGTCGGAGGGTTTTTGCTTTTTATCTCTTTTTTTGATACTATAATCTCATCTACAAATAGTAGATTATATTCCGTGGCCCGCCTAGACTCGACGTCCGCCTAGTGTCGCTTAAGTCGAGACTGGTCTAGTCGAGGCTGGTAGCAAGCCGTTTTAAGATGTTTTTATGCCCTTTGTTTATATTTTAAAAAGTATAAATAATAATAAATTTTATGTCGGTAGTACAACAGATATAAATAGGCGTATTTTTGAACATAATAACGGTTATACCACATATACAAAAAGGTATATGCCATGGAAAGTTATTTATACCGAAGAATATTCTAATTTGTCTGAAGCTAGAAAAAGAGAAAAATTTTTAAAAAGCTCGGCAGGAAGAAGATTCACAAAGCACAT
>CAYRQO010000108.1:2482-3284 GCA_964426515.1 uncultured Candidatus Saccharibacteria bacterium
ATTACTAAAACATGATTGAAATGTAAAGTCCACCCCTGTTGTTTTTTGGCTGATTTCTGCTACTATGTTAGGAGTTCTTTTAGTAATTGAATACATTCGGGAGTAGCTCAGCGGTAGAGCGATCGCCTGTTAAGCGATTGGTCGTAGGTTCGATCCCTACCCACGGAGCAAAATTTTAAACCATAATTTACAATGGTTATTTTTCCTACCTTAGTAGAAGTTCGAACCTAAAAGGGAAGTGTTGCACTTCAATGTTGAATGTACCCGGAGCCAGCCGTATTTGACATAGTAGAATAATTGTGCTATCATTACTTCAAATATTTCACTAAAGACCTTTCACATAACAATAACCCTAAATTAAACAAAATGAAAAAAGTAATTTTTGCATTATTCATGTTGTTCGTAATTGTATTACCAACAGCAAAAACATGGTCACAAACAGATACAACAGATCAGTTTATTTGTGTGTACCGTGCAGACATGGAACACTATTGTCCAGGACTTTTATCAGACCTGGAAAGAAGGTATGGCCCTACTCTTGGAGTCAATCCTGAAAAAAGTTCCGCTACCCGTATTGCTGGAATGAGCCGAGAAATTGGTTCAGCCGTCAATGAAGCCCTGGGGTCGATCACAAATCGCTCTGAACAGATTGCCAAGACTAATGTTGGCCGTTTTACTCTCGCGATGATTGCCTATAAGGTTATGGGTAAATCTATTGTCAGATTGATAATCGGTATTCCGATTTTAATCTTAATCTTCTTTCTTTTTATTAAGTGGTGGGCACGAATCGGTGTTCCTTGTT
>CAYRQO010000109.1:0-255 GCA_964426515.1 uncultured Candidatus Saccharibacteria bacterium
TTTTATCTGGCGACCATGATAAATCATTATTCTCAGATGCAGTATCTAAAATTTTCCAATTAAAAGAAATCGGGCTTGTTATTACCCAAATAGACTCCTCATTATTACTGACATAGAAATTCACGAACAAAGAAGGATAAAAATAAAAAGTAATAACAATCACGGCTATTACGGAAAGTAATAAAGCGGCGAATCTCTTATAGATTTTTTTCATTATCTTTTTATTCATCTTGTTTTAAAAGATATTTAATTTGG
>CAYRQO010000109.1:265-3262 GCA_964426515.1 uncultured Candidatus Saccharibacteria bacterium
CAATAAAAATAGGTGTTTCCTATTTTCTTTAAGAATTTACCATTTGGCACAACATTTTTTTCGAACCAATCTCTAGTAACTCCGATCCCGTGGATATGAGTTGCGGTCGTGGGTTTTTTTATTTTTATCGAAATAGTATTTATCGCTACTTCATAACACTCATGCCAACTTTTTTTATCAGCCTCTGTTTCGTTTTTATAATTTAAAGGATTAATAATTCTATTATAAGCATCGTTGGACGGTCTAAATGGATCGTACTGCCCTTCTTGTAATATCGCTTCTTTAATCGTGTCTGGCCACCAAGAATTAGCCGTTGTCCGGTTAATAACCGACCAGGCAACCCAAATTTTAGCTTCGCGAGGTTCACCACTCGCTTCTCCGAATATTAATCTCGCTAGTAGCATATCTTCTGTATCATCCCTAAAGTCCCCGGTCCACTTCGGATCATCGACTGTCGGGATTATTTTTGGTTCTTTAATTCCAATTTCTATTCTTGATAAACGAGGTGTTTCATCGGAGTATAAATCAAGACTATATTGTTTTGTTTGGGAATTTATATTTTTAGAAAAAGTTTTATCCTCGCCTTTTAATACTTTTCCGCACCAATACCAGTCTTGATGGGCGCGTTTATCTTCATTTTTCTGAATTTCGCCGTTGATCAATAATTTCAAATCATCATCGTCTTTACGGCTCTTGTTCGCTTGGGCGGTGATAGAAAGGGTAGTAATGAATAAATCAAGGATAATATAGCTTAACCAGGGACGACCTCCGCTCTTTTGGGCGGGGTTATTATTAATCGGTATATACATTACCTTATTTTTTTCTTCTACTTTAGAGATGCTAATACTTTTTAAATATGGGCTTTGATTTGGCTTTAAATTTATAGTGTGGTTTCCTTGTTTTAGATTAGCTATAATTAAAACCGTCTTATTCAGCCCCTTAAGTTCATTACCATTCCAGGCTGAGTAGGCATCCTGCTTTCTATTCTTTGATGTGGTTAATGGCTTGTTGTCTAAAAATAAAAAGATATCATCGTCCTTAAAGAAGGCGCGGCTGGACTTAAAATTCTGCCACCAACTTTTGGCGCTAGCGATTATTTCGATTAGATGAACGCCGTTTTCCGAAAGTATGAAATCATAAGAATATTGCCTGGTGATTATTTTATCAATATTTTCGTTGTTTATGAATTTCATATTTTTATTTACTAATTACCTAAGTAATTATTAATTTTATCAATCAGGATTCTTCGAAAATCTTTCATGTGCCTAGCTTGGCTAGCCGGCAAGAAACGGCGAAGCTCATTGCGAAAATTCATTTGACTTTTTTCTAACAAAATAAGAATTTTTTGCAAATTATTTTTATCTTTAGCAATAGTATAATTGCCTGATAACAAATAATAGTAATCAAAAAAATCACGAGGTTTTTGCCTATTCAACAAAGCTTCAATCTTTTGGCTTATTAAATATTCGGTTGATAGATGGACTAAGGTATACGCGGGAATAAAATCATTTTGAATAATCGCTCTCGTTCCGACTATTTGTTTGTTATCTCGCAGGGATATTTCTATTTGAATTTTAGAAATATTTTTTTCTATTTTAAAAATTATAATTGCCAAGTAACCACCGCTGGTTTTCTTACTTTCTTCAATATCAATCACTAGCCCACTTTTTTCTATATTATTTAAAGTATTGGTAATTATTTTTTCAATCTCAGCATGCCTAATATTAAAGCCACTAAAATCTAAGTCTTCAGAAAAACGCGGGCTCTGAAAAACAATCCGCAGAGCAGTTCCGCCTTTGAATAATAATTTTTCGGAACCACGCTCTTGGTATAGATACGACAAAAATAAATGCTGGCAATATTCCCGCACAATGTTATCAATACTGGTTTGAAATTGGTTAGTATATTTTTCGAGGTTTTTGATACTCAGCATATATTTGATCTGTTAACTTTTTCAATGATTCTCTATTAAACGCCGAGATAAAAATCATTAACTTTTTTTTATTTATGTTTTTTAAATATAATCTGTCATTCAAAATAGCTTTTTTTAAGTTAACAAAATATAAATAATCAGCCAGGGCTTTTTCAGCATCGGCTATAAAAATCTTTTCTCCGTGAACATCTTTTAATTCATAACCGATGAAAGCTTCTTGTTTTATTTTTTGATAGCTAAATACTCCAATTTCGGACTCAAATTCTCTTGTTGCCTTAGTGCTTACTGAGGTAATACCATAAACTGTTTCCGGAATAACCCCGTAAAAAGACAGGGCCGACTCTAGAGATACATACGAAGGTCTGTATAATTTATTGGCAATTGCGTATAAAGACGGTCTGGCGTCTTTTAGTATATAAAAACCATTACGCAATTTAACAAATAAATTACTATTTATATTATTAGATAAAAACACTGAAGCGGTATTTTTTGATACAGCAAAAATATCTTGGAATTCTCTAGGAGAGAATACAGGTATATTTAAAGACTTCAGTTTATTCGCTACAGTAAGGCGATTTAGTTTTTTTATCATATTATACAATAAATGAATTATGATATTTATAGTATATTCCTCAAAATTAAGGTTGTAAAGTACGCATATTATTCCAATGAAACTATATTTAAGAAACCACAATCATTAGATTTATTAATAGTTTAGGCAATTCGAAGTTAACCTAAAACTTCCGCACATCTTTCTATTTTCCACAACAATCCCCTCAGAATTTTAGCAAATTTAGGAACGGAGGACTACTTTATGACTAAGATGAGTCAAGAATATCTTGTGGTGTTTATAACTGTGATGGCACGCGGCCTAAATGTCAACGTACTTCCTTTTGAGGATATCGCTGTTTGGCATGGTGAGTCACAGCCTCACGTTGCGCATCCTAAAATGGTGGATGACAAATAACTCCTTGTATTTGTCTCTTGGTCCCCTCGGATTCCTTGTCCTTAGTTCTAAACTAAGCACTTGGAGTCCGGGGGATTTTTTATATTCTAACCCCAGG
>CAYRQO010000110.1:0-2622 GCA_964426515.1 uncultured Candidatus Saccharibacteria bacterium
AAGAAATATAAACGGCCATTGCAACTGCATGTTTTAGAAAACTATTCTAAGTTAGAATTTATCAAAAAAGATAAACGTAATATTTGGCGAAGTCGGTTGGCGCCATATGTAATTTCAAGAGTTGATAGTATTCGAATTAGTACAGTAGCTATGTATGATTTTATAAAGGCAAAATTTTCAGTAAAAGATTTGGCCATATTACCACGTTTTAATAATTATGAATCCTTGATATCAATTCCAAAAACTATTGATTTGCGAGACAGATACAAACCTTTTGTTTTTATTATGCTTTATATTGGAAAGCTAACCAATGAAAGTGCTGTCAATCGTGCCATAGACGCAGGACGATTTGGTTTACGTAATCCTCATGTGGGATTAATTATATTGGGTGATGGGCCAGCTAAAAAAATGTTTGAAAAAAGGGCCGAAATTTTGGGAATAAAAGAACAGGTGGTTTTTGAGAGTGATGTAAAAGACGTTGTTCCGTATTTAAAGTCAGCTAATGTTTTAATTGTTCCTGATACCGATGCAGAAAGTGAGGAAGTTGTTTTGAAGGGAGCGGCGGCCGGAATACCAATGGTTTTGTCACGCACTGCCATACGGGAGGATATTTTTACTGATGGAGAATCAGCGTTATTTTCTGCTCCAGATAATATTGATGAATTTAGTTTGAAATTAAATATTCTTATGAATGATGTGCCATTAAGAAATCATATGGTACAACTGGCACAAGAAATGATAGTGGCAAAATTTCATGAAGATCCTAATAAATATTTAACCGCCTATCGTGAAAGTCTCGAACAAGTTTTATTTATTGAAAATTCTAAAGATGTAAATAGTGAAAAAAAATAGTATGTCTTTGCAAAGAAAATTAATTTCATTTATAGGCTTGGGAGCTGGAAATACTGCATCTTTTCTTTATTCTTATATAAGTTTTCATCCCGAAGTTTGTGTATTAAAACAACAAACAAATTTTTTTAATGATATTAATGTTTATAAACAAGGAATAACTTGGTACGAAAATAATTTTTCAAACTGCGCTGAAGGTAAAAAATATGGAGAGTTGACGAGCACTTATCTCGAAAGTGCACAAGCTTCAGCTCTAATTGCGAGAGCGTACTCGACTGCAAAATTATTAGCTGTTATCGATAATCCTATTATTAAAGTAAAAGTTGCGTACGTAGAAGCTATACAATCAAAAAAAATTTCGCCTGATATTTCACTGTCAGTGTTTGTAAAACAAAATCCTGAAGTTTTAACAAGGTATCGTTTCGGACGACAATTAACTCAATATTTTACTTATTATTCACATAATGATTTATTGGTAATTCTTGGCTCTGAGGTAGACGAAGACCCTCTAAAAGTAATTAGTCGTGTATATGAACATTTAGAAATTGATAAAACTTTTGTCCCTCTGATCTTAAGGCATTTAGTACCAATAGAGGAAGAAGATCCAAGGCATCGTCCAGGAATGATTAAAAAAATGTTTAGATTTATTTATCGTTCTCCTAAAAAAGTTTATAACTTTATCCTAAAAAAAATTAAACCAATCAAGATTTTACCCGATACGTCACTGATGATAGCCAATAAAATACAGTTATCACCTGAGCTTGAAACTTATTTAAAAGATTATTATCGACCAGACATTAAGGTTTTATCAAGTCTATTACATCGTGATTTGAATAATGAATGGGTGATATAAAGTAAAGATGATAGTATAGAGGTAATGAAAAAAACAATATTAGTAACTGGAGGCGCTGGGTATATTGGCTCCGCTGCGGTCGATTCTTTGGTTAAGAGTGGACACAAAGTAGTAGTATTTGATGATTTTTCAACTGGACAAAAGGACAAAGTCTCCAGTGATGCTGAAATTATAGAAGGCTGTCTATCTAATGTTGATGCATTAGATAGCCTTTTTCAAAGTTTTCGATATGATGCAGTAATGCATTTTGCAGCTAAAAAAGCGGTGGGGGAAAGTGAAATAAATCCGTCATTATATTTTAAAACAAATGTTGTTGGATCTTTTAATTTATTAACAATGATGGAAAAATATGAAGTTCCCAAAATTATTTTTTCTTCGACGGCGGCCGTATATTCTCCATCTGTGACTAATAATTTAATAAATGAAAGACATCCGATCGCTCCTATTAGTGTTTATGGTACAACTAAAATGATGGTAGAAAATATGATTGAAACCTATGCACGAACTGGAAAAATCAAGCAATTTTCTATTTTACGTTATTTTAATGTGGCAGGTGACGTAGGTTTAAATTTTCAAGAAAAAAATGCACAAAATGTATTTCCGATTATTGCTAGTAAATTAAACAATAATGAAGTATTTGAAATTTTTGGTACAGATTATGATACTAAGGACGGAACTTGTATCCGTGACTACATTCATTTACAGGACTTAATTGATGGACATGTGAAAGCTTTAAAAAACGAAAAGAGTGGAATTTTTAATCTCGGTACTAGTAACGGTTTTTCGGTACGAGAATTAGTAAATACGTTTGAACAAGTTTCAGGTAAATTAATTAAGGTTGTAGAGTCACCAAGACGATTAGGTGATCCAGCTGTCGTCATCGCTGATTCTACTTTAGCTAATAAGGAATTAGGGTGGGG
>CAYRQO010000110.1:2632-3158 GCA_964426515.1 uncultured Candidatus Saccharibacteria bacterium
GGCTAAGTATACCCTTAAAAATATGGTGGAGGACACACTTAGAGTTTACGGTTAATCTTATTTAGTAAAGCCTTGTTTTAAATTTTGATGCAACCAATAAAAAATAATCCGTAGGTAACATTTAATTTTTGCCAAATAATAATTCGGATACTGCTCTTTATAAGATTGAACAATTTTCAATACTGACTGAGCCATCATTAGACGTTTGTGGTTAAAGCTTTTGTTATGAATACGATAAGCTGTAAAATATTTTGGTATATTTGCGAAGGTTCCAAATAAACCTAATTGTAAAAATAATTCATAATCTTCAGCTAATACAGTGTCTCTGTATCCAGAAGTAGTGGCTAGTGTGGAAGTTCGTATCAATACGCTAGAATGAGCAAATTGATTGCGAACCAACATGTACCTGCGAATATCCGAGTCTTCTTTTCCAAAGTAGTTTTTTCCTAGATTCTTAGCAGTCTCATTGATTATTTTAATAAAAGTTCCTACTATAGAACAATTAGGGTTTTTCTCCATATACTCT
>CAYRQO010000111.1:0-3143 GCA_964426515.1 uncultured Candidatus Saccharibacteria bacterium
TTGGAAAAAACATACAGTTATAGCTGTATGTTTTTTGATTTCTAGACACTTTTTACCCGTCTAAACCCATGGGATTAGAGAGGTAAAAAAACTTTTTAATCCGTTTTTACCCATCTAAACCTATGGGATTAGAGAGGTAAAAAAATAATTTTATTTTTTGAGATCCCATAAAAATTCATATGCATGAAGTTTGACTGGATGATAGTTATGGTATAATTATAATATGAGTGCAGAAAAAGACATTCTTCAATATTTGAGTGATTGTAAAGATAAAAAAGTTATTAGATATAAAGGTTTTCGGACTGGTTTTCTAGGCTTGCCTGATTTCGATTATTATAAATATCAGACATTAGCTAATAAATGTTCTCGTTTAAAAAATAATGGTTATATAAAAGAAATAAATGGAGATTATTTTATTACATACAAGGGTGAAGAATATTTAAATAAAAAAAATCGAGTTAATTTTAAAAAATTTAAGTCAGAGAAAAAGAAGAATGATCCTAAAGATCTTTTGATATTATATGATATTCCTCAAGATCAAACGTCTATTAGAAATTGGTTTAGAAGGGAATTAAGAAATTTTCATTTTATTATGATACAACGTAGCGTTTGGGTTGGGCCATCACCGTTACCAGAAGATTTTATTCAATATTTAAAAGAAATAAAAATTTATGATGATTTTAAAACTTTTAGATTAGAGAAAGGTTATAATCCTTCAAAATGATTTTTACCCACCTAAACCCATGGGATTAGAGAGGTAAAAAAACTTTTTAATCCGCTTTTACCCACCTAAACCCATGGGATTAGAGAGGTAAAGAAATCTTTTATACATGTTGTGGACGCATAAAAAATTTGACAAATGGATTAAATAGTTATATACTCTTTGGGTAAGTTGTATTCTCATTGGTTTTTCCGCGCAAATATGCGCCTATAGCCTTATCCCTTGTGATAGTCTTTATGAAAAACAAGGGAGAAAAGCCTGGTCCGTCTTACCTTTATTTTAATAGACTGGGTAAAAAATTATGTATAAACAAAATAACCGAAGCGCAAGCTCCGGAAGAAATGCTTCTACGCAAAGCAGGCCCGCTTCGCGTTTTGCAAAAGGGAAAAGTAGCCACTCTACTGGTGGTGCTCATACAAGTGGTGGTGGAAATTATAGAGGTCGTTCTAGTTTTGGGAGTCGAGGAAGATCATCTAAGGGGCGTTTTGGAGGTGGAAGTACAATAAGTCATTCTCGATTTATTTGCAAAGCTGATCCAATTATAGAAAGTGCCCCATACAAAGCAAAAAATAAATTTGCGGATTTTAAGATTGAAACTAGTTTAAAAAATAATATTATTAAAAAAGGATATATCAATCCAACTCCTATCCAAGACACGGCTATTCCGTTTGTTCTATCAGGACGAGATGTTGTGGGTATTGCTAATACTGGCACTGGTAAAACAGCTGCTTTTTTAATTCCACTAATTAATAAAATATTAAATAATCCTCGAGAAAAAGTTTTAGTTATTGTCCCAACTCGAGAATTGGCTACACAAATAAATCAAGAATTAATAGAATTTCGAGCTGAGCTTCGAATATATTCTGTTTGTTGCGTTGGGGGAGTAGGGATATATAATCAGATTTCAGGGTTAAGACGAAATCATAATTTTGTCATTGGTACACCTGGTCGGTTACGAGATCTTGTTGATCGAAAAGCAATTCATTTGCCAGATTTCAAAACTATTGTTTTGGACGAAGCTGATCGAATGCTTGACATGGGATTTGTGAATGATATGAGATTTTTAATGAACAATATGGCTCCAAATAGACAGACATTATTTTTTTCAGCCACGATTACAAGCGAAATTGATAAATTGATTAAAGAGTTCTTAAATAATCCTGAAATGATTTCTGTTAAAACTGGTGATACCGCTAGGAATGTTGAACAAAACATTATTCGAGTTCCACATGGTACTGATAAAATTGATTCACTTCATAATCTTTTATCCAAAAAAGAATTTTCAAAAGTATTAATTTTTGGTCGTACAAAACATGGCGTTGAAAAACTTTGTCAAATATTAATTAAGAATGGTTTTAAAGCAGAATCAATTCATGGTGATAAAAATCAGACCAGACGTCAAAATGCTCTTAAAGCTTTTAAAGAAAATCACAGTCAAATTTTGGTTGCGACTGATGTGGCAGCTCGAGGACTTGATATTCCTAATGTAACTCACGTTATCAATTATGAAATTCCAGCAACGTATGAAGATTATGTTCACCGTATTGGTCGAACTGGTCGCGGGAATCAAGTTGGGACAGCTTTAACATTTGTTAATTAATTATCTTTTAAAAAGCAAGCTTCAAACGAAGCTTGTTTTTTAAATTAAGCAAAAACTTATTAACACCAAAGATCATTAGCCTAATAATATGATTATTTGCTATACTTAGGTTATGGATAATTTTAAATTTATATTGTCTTCAATTATTATTATTGCTTTATTAAGTTTTGCTGGATACTGGGCTTTTTCGACTATTGAATCAGGTAGCTCACATGTTTATAATCAAAAACAAAAAGAGTTGGAAAATAAAAATAAAGATTTAGAAAAAGAAATAATTGAACTTAAAAAAGAAATTAGTATTCTAGAGTCTAATAAAGCGGAAGAGACAAAAAATAATCAAGCTATTGAGGAAGTTAAAAATCCAGAACCAACAGTTGTTAAGCCTCCTGCACCAACAGTTTTAAAAAATCAAAGTTTAATTAATGATTTACAAAAATTGGTGGATGGTAATATTTATTTAAAAAATAAATCACAAGGTCCTGCAGTTGGTACTCTTCAAAAATTTTTTAATATTTATAATAATACCTCTAATAAAATTGATAATGATTATGGTGCAAGTACTGCAACTCTAGTCAAAGCTTTTCAAAAAGCTCAAGGTTTAACTATTGATGGAGAGACAGGACCCAACACTTATAAAAAAATGATTACTTGGCTAAAAACTCATTAGAATTTACATGTTTGCTTTTTTCTACTATAATAAAACCATGAAAAATAATCATCTCCAGCAATCCAACCTAATCATCATAACGCTATTTATCCTATTTTTTCTCCCCCTCATCTCTCAAGCCTTCATCTCTTTCCCCGACAAGATAGACACCTTAC
>CAYRQO010000112.1:0-3107 GCA_964426515.1 uncultured Candidatus Saccharibacteria bacterium
CACTTATGAAACTTTTTTCAACAGCAAATTTGCTGGACAGAATATTTAACAATTCAGGACTTCCAGTGATTTTTTTCATAGGATTTTAGATTAAATTAAACAATAAATAGATAAAATTGGTTTCCAAAATCTCCATAAAGAAACTTTAGAAACCAATCTTCTTCTCCTCTTATTTAAATAAATCCTAATGCAAAAAACTATTATTTTTCTTACAGTAACATATAAATATAGATTTGTCTAGCTGGCTCGCTTGGAGGGATAACTTACGAACTATTAGATGGGATGAGATGTTCCCTAATCCAAGTGTTTCGTTGAGAGAGATTAAGCAATTATTAGTAATTACTTAATTATTTATTAGAATAAAATTGTTTTATTTTATCTATTATAGGGTTAATTAATTTTCTATTAGAAGCAATAAATACAAATCCCCAAAGACTATTTGCTTGGTTATAATTAAGTGGCTTACCTTCAAAGTCTGTCATCTCTCCTCCTGCCTCTTGCAAAATAATTTGAGGAGCACAAGTATCCCATTTAGATGTTCGAGGATTTGAACTCACAAAAAATTCTGCGCCTTGTTTTGCTATTAATCCCGCCTTAATACCTACACTACTCTCAGAAATTTTTTCTTTTACCTCAAAAAAGTTGGCAAGACTATCATTTTCATCTCTTTTTTCTGTATCCATAATTCGAACAATCATCCTTGCATTATTTAAGTCATTAATTTCATTTACGTGAAGTTTTTGTTTTTTACCCCCTGTTATTAAATAAGCTCCCTTCCCTTTTTCTGCAAAATATAGTAAATCTTTTGCAGGAGCAAAAACTACCCCTAATGATGGTTCCCCGTTAATACAAAGACCAATCATTACCGAAAAACTATTTCCTCCGTTTCTAAAATCTTTTGTTCCATCTAATGGGTCAATCATCCAGATACGAGAATTATTGTTTTCTATTTTACCTTCTTCTTCAGACAAAATTGAATCATCGGGAAATTCCTTTTTTAATTCATCCAAAATATATTTTTCAGATGCTAAATCTGCTGATGTAACAAAATCAAAAGAATCACCTTTAATTTTAGTTTCAAATCCTTTTTCTCTAATATACATTATTATTTCCCCTGCTTTGATTGCAATATCAATTATTTTTTCCAACATAACAAAAGTATACCACAGTTCGTAAACCATTTACTGTACAAAAAATAACCCTTGATTTATAAGGGTATTTTTGAGGCTCCGAACTTGGGATGATGTTCGAATGGAGATATTAAAAGATAGTGATGAATAGATATAGGGAGATATCGTAAGTATCGTAATTTCTTATAACAACACATTACAAATTAAAGAAAATTCTTATTTCTTCTGAACCTTCTGCAAAACCATCAGAATTAGGGAGGTAGGAGTCATTATTATGAAGTTGAAAATCAATAACTTTTATATGTCCATCCTGTGTAATAAAAAAATCTAAATCATTTATATGATAACCTTTTTCTAATTCTTTCAAAGAATCACACAAATCTTTCGCCTCTAATTGAACCATTTTTAATTGCTCAGTATTTAATTTTTTCTTTAATATTTCACCTCTCAATTTTATCCAATTATCTGGATTTTTTACATACTCCTCTTCTATTTGTTCTTCGTTCATTGATTCATTAATAAACTCTCTGGCTTCATCTGTTGTTTGTTCTTGATGTATCCCTGTAATCTTATCTTGTAATACATAATATTTATTATCAACATCTATTGAATCTGATATTTCAGTAAACTTAGTTTCAGGTAAAAATCTATTACCTAATTGCTTAAAAACTATTGGAAATTCTCTTTTTTCTTTTTCATACCAAAATTTAGCATCTCCTTTGTCAAAACGTTTAATAATTATATCTGGCCAATCTTTAACACAAAGAGCAGTTTTTACTGCAGATGGTCCAGTAGATAATGTTTCTAGTTTATTATTTTCTACTTGATTTTTAATCCAAGCTTCATAACGTTTTAATTCTGAAAAATCACCAAACAGTACCTTTAAATTTTCAGATAACTGATTCAAGTTTTTTTGCGAAATTTTTTCTTGCTTAGGTTGTTGGCCTATTGGATTTTTGAAGCTTCCTTCCATATAATTTATTATATCAAAAGGTTCGAACTTCTACTAACCTCCGAAAAATAACCATTATGAAATATGGTTTAAAATTTTGCTCCGAACTTGGGATGATGTTCGAATGGAGATATTAAAAGATGGTTAGTAGATATAAAAATATGTCGTAAGTATCTTAATTGATATATAAGGATGATTCTTGCGAGAAAATAAAAAACCCCACATTATTCAACGCGGGGCTTTCAAAAACTTTGATCCTATATCGCTTAGAAAGCGGTAAGAAAAATTATCAATAACCCAATAACCAGGGCACATAGATGACCGAGGTAACTTGCTCCTCCATAATTCAGCCACATACTCACGCTCCATTCCTCCTCATTTATCTTATAATCCTGAGTTTCAAGAACCTTGTGCTTTTTCCATAATTGATACCATTTTCTTTCCTGTATCTCAACCAATTTAGGAACGCTACGTCTGTAAAAATTCTTGTACCAGCTCCATATCCAGATAAAAAGAAAAGTAAAAAGCATCAATATGCCAACTAAGTAACCAACAGCATCTTGTCCCATAATTTTCCATCCAACCATAAACATAGTGAACTTGCCGACATTGGTTTGTGAAATCTTATCAATATGGTAAGCCAATGCACCAAGGCTAGTATCAATTGCCATTCCGATTTCTTTACCAACACCGACATATTCGCCAATTTTTTCGATATCCTTTTCAATCTTTTGGATTTTTGAATCACGTTGAAGATCTTTCAAGGCGGATGCAGGGATATCGGATTCTCTGACCCAGATTAATGTGCTCTTTGCTGGATCGGGAACAATGATTGTCTTGTTGGTTGTATCAGTGGCAGCCTGTATCTTCACAGCCGACAACAAACTGGATGATACCAGTATTACGATTAAAATAATAATCTTTTTCATCTTCTTGTTTTTTGTAGTTTGTTGTTTTAAATTATTACCGCTAATGCAATCCAAATAGTCACAAGGAAAGCAATTCCCCATAAAAGTTGTTCTCCA
>CAYRQO010000113.1:0-3032 GCA_964426515.1 uncultured Candidatus Saccharibacteria bacterium
TCATCGAAAAACATATCAGAGATATTGAAAGTGGCAATTTTTCTATTTCAGTTTCTGGGTTAGATACCAATGTTTATACATTTTCTGTTTATGCTGTTGACGGGGGAGATAGAAAATCCTCATTTTTTTCATTTCCAATTTATATAATTAAGGGCACGAATGTAAATATTAGTAATATTTTTTTATCACCGACAATTGATGTTGATAAGATACAAGTTAAAAAAGGTGATATGATAAATATTTTCGGACAGAGTTTGCCCTTAAAAGAAGTTTTAATTTCAGTATTTTTTGGAAAAGAATATACTTATCGAGTTATTGCCAATGAATTGGGTTTGTATTTTTACAATCTTGATACTTCTATTTTAAAATTGGGTAAATATCAGACAAAATCTAAAACAATTAACTATGACCAAATGAGCTTGAATTCTATGCCAGTTTCATTTTTAATTGGAGATAAAAATATACTGAAAGATCAAATCAATTGTTCTGTATTACGAGGAGATTTAAATTGTGATGATCATGTCAATTTAACGGATTTCTCGATTATGGCTTATTGGCATAAAAAAATAAATCCACCAACAAAAATAGATTTAAATAATGATGGTGTGATTACCTTAGTCGATTTTAGTATAATGGCCTTTAATTGGACAGGCTAGTATATGAAAATAAAAAAAATATCAGTTTTAATTTTGTTTTTCATTTTGAATTTATTACTTGCTAATAAAGTTTTTGCTGCGACTCTTACTTTTTCATCTTCGAAAGATGAAGTTGGTATCGGAGAGCAATTTTATGTTGATTTGATGTTAGATCCTGAAGGGCAATCAATAAATGCTATTTCTGGTAATATTATTTTTTCTAATGAATCCATTTCTTTTGTTAGAAGCGAAGAAGGTAAATCGATGGTTAATTTGTGGGTTGAAAAACCAGAATTAAATAAAGACTGGAATTCTGTTAATTTTGCCGGAGTCATGACGAATGGTTTTGATGGAGTCATTGATCCTTTTAATCCTAGTAAAAAATTATCAGGTCAAATTGTTCGTCTTATTTTTGAAACCAAAAAACCAGGGTTGGCTGAATTTTCAAGTTCAAAATTATCTTTAAATTTAAACGATGGCTTTGGAACTGAAATTAAAATTTCGCCAATAAATACTTCCATAAATGTTTTAAATTATATTAATGAATATAAATATGAAATTAGTGACGAACACTCTTCCCCAGAATTGGAGGCTTATATTACTCGCGACCCAAATATTTTTAATAATAAGTATGTACTTATTTTTAAAGCTTCAGATAAGGGGTCGGGAATTAAAAGTGTTACAATCAAAGAGGGAAGAAGGAAGTGGAAAGAAATAGAAAGCCCTTATCAATTGAAAGATCAATCTCGACATAGCCAGATTAATTTGCAGGCCATAAATTATAGTGGATCTGGTATAATAATAAATATCGACAAAATTCCATATAACAAGAAAGAGATAGCTAAAATTTTAGTTATAATTAGTGGAGCGATTATTTTATTTATTTTTTTAGGAAGGAAATTGCATAAAATAAAGAAGAAAATATTATGAATTATTATAAAATTTTTTTTATTATGTTAATGATTTTGGGATTATATGTTATTCCAATACCTTCTTTGGCATTACCCGAAATAAATATTGACGGTCAATCAATATTGCCAAGAGCTGAGATTTATACAATGCCTCGTACTGGGAATTTTTCCACTGGTTCAACCTTTGATGTCCCGATATATATCGATACTAAAGGCAATAGTATCAATACTATAAATATTAAAGTAAGTTTTGATCAGACGAAATTATCAATCATTAAGCCGTCTTTTGGTAAATCTATTTTTGGAATTTGGCTGGAACCACCTACTTATAGTAATGAGTTGGGGACAGCCAGTTTTGTCGGTGTTATTCCCAATGGTATTGTGACGAATTCTGGATTGATAGCGACGATTTCTTTCAAGGCCGTAAAGGAAGGAACAGCCAAAGTTATGATAAATGATTATTCGAGTGCTAATTTAAATGATGGCTTAGGTTCAGAGGTGATTTTAAATTTTAAAGGATCAGTTTTGAATCTTAGTCAAGAAATAATTCCACAAGTTGTCGTTACCCCTATTATTCCAAATGTCCCAATAGAGCAAGTAGAGGTTGCCCCACCCGAAGTGCCAATTGAGAAGATAGAAACAATTGTTCCGGAAGAAATTTTACCAAAGGCAAGTGGAAATACAATAGAAGATATTTATAAAAAATTAAAAGATAGCCAAGTGCTTAGAATATTTTTATTGCTATTTGTCATTCTTTTAATTTTATTTTTATATAAAAAAATCTTTTCACATCTTGATAAAAATAATAATATTCCGAATTGATTAATTTATCTTTCAAATGCTGAAATTAATGTCAAAAATTTAGATAATAACCTTGGTAATTAAGGGTTTTTAGTCCTTTATCTTTGTATAAAATTTTGCTATAATATACTAGTTAGAGACCCTCTTTTTAGGGTATTTTAAGTTATTTTATTATTAAATTTTCTAAATTAATGGCTAAAAAAGAAGAAAAAAAGGTTAAATACGGAGCAGAACAAATATCGGTTTTAGAGGGCTTAGAGCCAGTTCGACGACGCCCCGGAATGTACATCGGATCAACCGGTATTGATGGACTTCATCATTTAATTTGGGAAATTTTTGATAACTCACGCGATGAAGCCATGGGTGGATTTTGTGATCATATTGAAGTTGTATTATTGCCCGATAATTCTGTAAGAGTAGTGGATAATGGCCGAGGAATTCCTGTTGGTATTCATCCAAAAACAAAAGTCTCGGCTCTTGAGACTGTCATGACGACTCTTCATGCTGGAGGAAAATTTGGAGGGGATGATAGTGGATATAAAGTTTCAGGAGGGCTTCATGGAGTGGGAGCATCGGTGGTGAATGCACTTTCTATTTATACGAAAGCTGAAGTTCACACTGAAGGGGGCAGACATATTCAAGAATATTCTCAAGGTAAAAGAAAAGCGGCTGTGAAAAAAGTTGG
>CAYRQO010000114.1:0-3010 GCA_964426515.1 uncultured Candidatus Saccharibacteria bacterium
ATATTATTTATTCAGTATTAATTTGTTTTGATCAATGGTTCCCTGAAGCCGCTCGAATGGCAAAACTTAGTGGTGCTGAAATGATTTTTTATCCGACTGCAATTGGAACAATAATTGGGGAAAAACAAATAGAAGGTGATTGGCATGAAGCTTGGGAAACTGTTATGCGTGGACATGCTATTGCTAATAGTTTGCCAGTCATTGCTGTAAATAGAACTGGTATTGAAGGTAAATCAAAATTCTGGGGGCAATCTTTCGTTTCTGATGCTTTTGGAAAAATATTAAAAAGAGCTACTGCTGTGAAAGACGAGATAATTATTACAACTCTTGACCTAGCTATGAATGATTACATTTCGGAAAGTTGGGGATTTTTACGAAATAGAAGAACAGATACATATAAATTGTTAACGAATAAAAACAAGCATGGCAAAAACTCCTAAAGAACTTGGTTATTCACTACCAGCCGAATGGGAAAAACATTCGGCGGTTTGGCTTGCTTGGCCGTATGATGATACGACTTTTCCAAATTTGATTCCTGAAGTCGAAAAAACATATTGTTTTATAATTAAAACATTAGAAAAAAGTGAAAAAGTAAATCTTATTGTTTTACCAAAAGATAAAATTAGAATTCAAAAAATATTAACTGATTTTGGAAATGATATGAATAATGTGACTTTTTTTGAACAAGATTATGCGGATGTTTGGACTCGCGATTATACACCGATTACTATTTTAAATATGAAAGAAAATAAATCTGCTTTTGTGAAATGGAATTATGACGCCTATGGTAAGGGTCATGATCCTTATTTTTCTGATTTGTTAAAAGATAATAAGGTTTTTGATGATATCTTAGATAGTTCTAAAAAAGAAGTTTTTAAACCCGGAATTGTACTTGAAGGTGGAGCAATAGAATCAAATGGTAATGGAACTATTTTAACTACCGAACAATGCTTGCTGTATTCAAATCGAAACAAAGAACTGAGTAAAGAACAAAATGAAAAATATTTGAAAGATTATTTGGGGGCTGAAAATATAATCTGGTTGAAAAATGGTTTAATAAATGATCATACCGATGGTCATATAGATGAAATCGCTCGCTTTGTAGCGGCTAATACAATTGTTTATGCTTACGAAGATGATGTAAATGATCCAAATTATTCTATACTTGATGAAAATTTTAAAATTTTAGAAAATGCCGTAGATAAAAATGGTGATAAATTTAAAATCATAAAATTACCTATGCCACACATGGATTACAATAATGGTGAAAAAGCCCCAGTTTCTTATACGAATTTTTATATTGGAAATTCTGTTATATTAATGCCAAAATTTAATGACCCCAATGACCTAAAGGCGAAAGAAATAATTCAATCATTATTTATCAATCATAAAATTGTCGATATTGATTGTTCCAAAATTATATATGGTGGCGGAGCTCTTCACTGTATGACAATGCAACAACCGTAAATTTACATAATTACTTATTACAATATACAAACGGTCGTTTCTAAATTGGAGAAACTCTAATTGTCCTATCGAAATATACTTTATAATGGTATAATAAATATATGACATGGTTTTTTATTGCGCTTGGCGCACCATTTTTATGGGCAATTGTAAATATTGCTGATCAATATCTTGTTTCAAAATATTCTGAGAAAGACAAAGAAAGATCTTCAGGTGGTCTTGTTTTATTTTCGAGTCTAATTGGTATTTTTATAGCTCTTGGAATCGGAATATTTACTCCTGGTGTTTTTGGGATTATACTTCTTGATAAAATTTTACTAATTGTTGCTGGAGGTTTGTCTATCTGTTGGATTATTTTATATTTATATGCAATTGAGATAGAAGATATTTCGGTTATTGTTCCTTGGTTTTTAACTGTTCCGGTTTTTGGTTATGTTTTGGGTTATATTTTTTTAGGCGAAACATTAACTTTTTATCAAATACTAGGTTCCATTATTGTATTTTTAGGTTTAATTTTGATCTCGATTGATTTTTTTGAGGACAAAGATAGGAAAGGAGTAAAAAAACAAATAATAATTTACATGTTATCGGCTTCTCTGATTGTAGCAATTTCAGGAATAATCTTTAAATATGTGACAATTGGGGGAAATTTTTGGGTTTCATCATTTTGGGAATATTTTGGCTTGGGGGTGATAGGTTTAATTTTGTTTACGCTTGTACCCAAATATCGTCTTGAATTTATGTTTATGCATAAAAAGGGAGGTAGAAAAATATTTTTCGTGAACATTGTGAGTGAATTAATGACAATATTTGGTAATCTTCTAACAAATTTCGCTTTATTACTTGCTCCGGTTGCCATGGTTTATCTTGTTGGAAGTTTTCAGCCGGCCATTGTTTTACTGTTAATAATTATTGGAACAAAATTTTTTCCTCATATTATAAAAGAAAATATATCTCATAAGATTTTAATCCAGAAAATAATAGCAATAATAATAATGATAGTCGGGAGTTTGCTTTTATTTATTTAAAAGTGTGATATAATATTTTATATGACTAAAAACGACGACGTTGATAAACATGATAGAAGTCTTTTTTTGTACTTTTTACTCGCTGGAGTTTTGATTGCTGTCATCGCTTCATTTTATTCTTTTTATTTAAAAAAAGATTATGATTTTTTTGTTGAGACACAATGTAATCCAGAAATGGAAACATGTTTTTTTAGAGATTGCGAAAATGAACCAGACATTTGTCCTCCTAATAATCTTTCTTACTACAATCAATATACAATAAAAGCTCGAGATTTTAAAAACTGTGAAAATGAGGACTGTACAGAGGCATGTAAACAAGGAACTATTTTATGTCTAAAAACAGAATGCACGGAGAGTGATTTACAAGATGGTGTTTGTACGGCACCAGGTGATTTTTCTAGTTTGAATAAAGATCCTGTTTTGATGGCTAAAATTGAAGAATTACTAAAGGGAGATATTCCAGAGATTCTAAAAGATAAAAAATGTGGAGTAATGGGCAGACAAGTTGCTACTCC
>CAYRQO010000115.1:0-2546 GCA_964426515.1 uncultured Candidatus Saccharibacteria bacterium
GAGTTGGGATTGTTTTGCTTCGTCAAAATTTACTTTTTCTAACATATATTTATTGGGTTACTTTGATTGATAATATTTCTGGTGTACGGATTGTGCCAGTGATGAGATTGTTCAGTAGGTAGCGTTTTTGTTCTTGAAGTGCTTTTAGTTTGTTTTCGAGAATTGTTATTTCCTCTTCAGAGGTATTCAAAATATCAGCAATTGCTCTTTGCTCTTCAATATCTGGAACATTTATTTTAATAGAGCAAAAACTTTTAAAATCAACACTTTCTCTAACTGAACCACTCGCACAACTTCTTATCTTGCCATTTGCCTCTGCAGTATCTAACCAGTGATAAAAATAATCGGAATCAATTTTTTCATTAGTTTTAAAAACAACATACATCGGACTTAGTACACCGCTATCATATTTATCTAATCTGGATATCGAACCAACATTTATACGAGAGGGGTTATAAGCGAAATCGCCACGGAATACTATCTTGTAGTTAGATAAATCTGCACTAGCAACGACTCTGGCAAACTGTTCCTCGGGTAAGATAAAGCCATATTTATTAGTGACACTCAGCACCCTTGATACTGACAGTTTTCGGTTCCTTGGGCCGGCATTTATGAGGAAATTACCTAACTTGCTTAACTCCCAGTCTTTAGTAAATCCTTTCAATCTTTTCTTCCCAGAAAGTAAATTCTGCATTAAACCTTTTTTGATTTGCTTTTTTATTATAATTTTATTTTCAAGGTAATCGATTGCCTTGTCCCAAGTCTCAAGAATTGAAACAATCCGATTTTGTTCTGGGATTGGCGGAAGCTTGATATTTACATGATTAAGGGAAGTTCCGCTGGTTAGTGCTCTGGTAGTGTACGAACTTTTTTCCATTATTTCCTTACGAGCCAAATTCGTTTTGAAGTAGTATTGTGAGTAGCCAGGTGTTAACAAATTACCTTTTGGTCTGGCACGAAGAACAAAACCACTAAAAACGGCGTCCTCAAAGTCATCAAGAGCGACAGCAGAAAAACCTATTTCTTTCAAAGTTTCTGAAGTTCGAGTAAAAAATACGTCTCCTTTTTTAACATTAAATCTATCAATTTCGGATTTATTAACTTCTACCTTGCCAAAAATATTGTTTTTATATAATCCACCCCCTCTGTAAACATCTATATAATTGATTATTGGTGTACCGTGACCAAAATATTTTTTCTCTTTATTTAGCCCATTTTTAAACTCAAAAATATTAGCGAGTTTTAGTTCTTGCCATCCAAGTGGAGTATTGGTTTGTAGTTGATTATTTTTCATATGTTAAAAATCATCAGGAGATGAATTAATTTGAGGATCACTTTGCCTAATAGATTTAATTTGGTTCATTTTTACGAAATTATCCCAAGTATTTTTCTCAATATTTTCCAAACATGAAACAACATAATTGTTTTCACCTCTACATAAATTATTAAGCGGTATGGATGTAAAAAATGATTGATGTATTTGATTATTTGTGATCGAAGCATCAATTACTTTTTCGTAATCTTCCTGAGTAAAAATATCTTTATACTGTAAAACCAAATCGCCGAATGAACCAGCAGATACGAAACTTCTACTATTTATAAAGTTCGAAATAGCGTTATTTTTTGATTCTTCTCGCTCAATTTTTCTAAGACTGTCTTGTTCGGTTTTGGTGAGATAGTCGATATCAGACAATGCACGAGTTAAGACAATAGATACTTTAGTTTTCTCTTTAAGCTCCCGTTCCAACCAGGGATTAAAACCATCCTTACCCCAAGCATTATCATCTCGTGCAACAAAAATTAGGCTAGCCTTTTTCGGGGCAGATTTTAAGTAATGCAGTAATGATTCCCAAATTAATGCATCTCCAAGCTTATTGTCATTCGGTGGGTTATTTTTATCGAGTCGCAATCTTGCTTTATATATAATTTCTTCAGTTTCTTCGATAAACTCAGCTTCATCAAATAGTTGCTTTAATTTCTGATTAGCCTTACTTTTTAATTCACGGTACCTCTTCTTTATATTCAATGACTCTTTTTCTAAGATACTTAGGTTTTTTTGTAAATTTTTTTTAACTCGTTGTAACTCCGAAGGAAATGATACTAGTGATTCTTCAAACGACTTAATGTCAGATTTAATCTTCTCTATTTTTTTAGTATTGTCTTTTGTCTCATTGTTATACCATTCTTCAAAGCGATTCCTTTCAACTTCGTCCTTCACCTGCTGTGGTAACAATAATTTAATATGGTCCTGAGTTATTAACTTATTTAGAAGATTTTTGATCTCATCTGAAAAACCTTCATTTTTTGAGAAGATGTGACGATATTGATTTGTATCAATAAATATATATTTCATAAGCCTACTTAATTCCCAGATCTTTTAAGTACTCGACCATCTGTCTTTCAAGTTTTTGCAGTTGTGGCTCAAGTTCTTCTAGTTCTTTTAAATTTGCTTTGATGTCGACAGGGGTCTCTTCAGTGAAGGTATCCACATAGCGAGTTATATTTAGATTGAAATCATTTTCCTCAATTTCTTTCAAAGAAACCTT
>CAYRQO010000115.1:2556-2994 GCA_964426515.1 uncultured Candidatus Saccharibacteria bacterium
GCGAGCAAATTTCTCAACATCCTTACGTGCTTTATAAGTGGAATAGATTTTTTCTATGTTTGCATCAGTCAACACACTTTGTGCTTTAGCTGATTTATATTCTTTAGAAGCTTCAATGAAGAACACGTCTTTTTTACTTTCATTTTCTCCACCTTTCTCGCGCGAACGATCAATCACAAGAACGGCAACAGGAATACCAGTTGTTTGAAAAAGTCCTGCTGGAAGTCCAATTACTGCCTCAATCAGATTTTCTTTAAGTAACTGTTCACGGATTCTTCCTTCGGCACCGCCTCGGAAGAGAACTCCGTGAGGAACGATGACTGCGATACGCCCAGTTTTTGGCTGAGCTGTTTCCACCATATGGGTGATAAAGGCAAAGTCGCCTTTATCTTTAGGTGGAACCCCACGCCAGAATCGTTTGTACTTATCAGCTTCGGC
>CAYRQO010000116.1:0-2946 GCA_964426515.1 uncultured Candidatus Saccharibacteria bacterium
GAACCAATTCTTCGTATTCTTCCTTGGTGTATTGTTTGTTTAGGATGCAGTATTGCTTATTTTTTAGACCAATACAACCAAAACAATTTGAACAACTGGTCAAAGAATAACAATAAGATATTTTAAAAGAATTATTTCTTATTACTAGAGCAAAATACAAATCCGTAACCCCTAAACTTACCGACATTGATTCATAAATTCTATCAAGGTTTATCCCAACACTGCTACTATCATAAACATCACGGGCTACACCTATTACATCTTGGGAGTTTTTACAAAATTGAGTTTTTGAAACATTAAAACTATTAATAACTTGGGAACTTTCTGAAATATTATTCCCTGTAGAATTTTCAGAATTTATTATATTGGCAAATTTTTTAGGAGTAGACAAAAGAACTTCTTCAAATTCTTTTTTTAATAAATTCATTTCTTTATTTAATCGTTCCAGAAATTCCTTTTTCTTGGCTAAGTATTCTTCTTTTGATAATTGCAGATTTTTAAAACAGTAAGATTTATTTCTTAAATTGCATGACATAATACATTCATTACAATTAACACAATCTTGTAAAAAATAACTATTCATACAATCTTTTAAATTTTTTCCATAGTAAACTTTATAACATTTCTGACAATTAACTATTTCATAACAAAATTCACAATCCATGGAAAAATATACTTCCACGGAATCCTTCATTCTTACACTTACGTTCGAAAACATTATGTTCTCAATGTAACCACCCCCAAAACAAAAATAACAATTTTTTGCTTCAACAATAAAATTAACATATGGTGAATTTACGTTTGAGATATGCCCATTCAAATTCATTTCTGGAACCCTTTTAAATAAATCTAAATATTGATTAAAAAATGGTGTATTAAAATTGTAGCCTTGTCCATAAAATAAAGCATCCCATTTCTCACTTAAATAACAATTCTGACAATAGATATTTAATTCTTCATCTTCAAAAACAGAAATTATTTTTCCACCACATAAATTACATTTACGATGATAAAAACTCCTTTCGTTTCTCCATATCATCCGACGAACAAACCGACATTCCGCGCAAAAAGTCGGTGGTGGAACTTTTATTTTCTCGTAGAAAGAAAAATCATCCGACTCGATAATGAAATTAAGTTCACAGTTCTGACATATTCTACTTTTAGATGTATTACTCATTTTGTTTTACAATTTCCTGCCCCGTAGGAAGTACTCTTTCCTTCGGGGTGGCATTGTTTAATTTCGCTTTTCATATTTTTTACTTTTACCTGCCGAAACCCATGGGATTGACTAGGTAAATATTATTTTGCCTTACAGCCTCCTACTTTCTACATTCTCCTTATTTCAATACACTTCTCTCTGATAACACTCTTTACAATATACTATCTCCTTACGCTCTGGGGCGTAAGTTGTTTCAAATTCATTTATACAGCCTTCTTTCATACAAGAACGATGATATAAAATCATCGGATTTCTTAATGCTAATCGTTTTTTGTATCTTTCATCTGGATGAAGTCTTGGAATTGGTATATTCATTCTTCTGTAAAACTGAAGTTCAAATGGAGTTATTTTGAAGGCTCTTCCGGAAATCTCACATTCTATGACCTCATTTAAAATTGAATCATCAATATCTTTTATATCATCTGGTATATCACTCGCTTTTAAAGTAATGTTATATTTATTCTCGATTTTTTCTTTATAAGAGTATCCTTTTTCCAATATTTCTTCTTCGGTTAGTGGGAAATGATCATTCACGACGGTTTCATTATAGCCAAATGGACATAACTCGAATGGGAAAAATTCGCCGTACTTATAAATAATTCCTTTTTTGTCTATGTAAGGGAAATCATCCATATGCTTTTTTATTTTCTCTACCATTTCAAAATACTCTTCTTTTGTGTATTGTCTATTTAATATACAGTATTGCTTACTCTTAAGAGCAACGCAACCAAAACAATTAGAGCATGACTGACAAGCATCACAATATTCAACAGAATCTAATCCTTGTTTGCCCTCAATAATAAATTTTATATTATGCCCGTTTTGAGAACCTCCAGAAGCGTGCTCATACGACAGCTCAGCGGAAATATAACAAACATCCATCGAATCACGTGATCGGGCACTTCTTAAAACATATCTCCCGTTTTCAGTTCCATAACTATTAAAAGAATTCGTAGTATTATTGCAATCTCGCAATTCATCGCCGGTTGTATTAGTGCAATTTATTGTTCTTGTATATTTTTTAGGAAATTTAAGTGAAAAACTAAAAAACTTATTGTAATTATTTCTTAAAAATTTGTAATTACTACTATTTAATTCTTTAATTTTTTTTTCGTATTCTTCTTTTGAATATTGTTCATTCCAAATACAATAATTTTTATTTCTTAAATTAACACAACCAAAACAATTTGAACAATTATTGCAATCCATAACAAAATTACAGTTTATGCAATTTGATGCCCAGTAAATATATTGAGAATTGTAATTTTTATTCGAGCCAATACCTTCATATATTAATTCACTGTCAGACACATTATATGAATCAAATATTTTTTTGGAACCATCAACTATACTTGAATAATAGACATCTTCACAATTCCAAATAACCGAATATCCGAGATAAACATTCTTAGAATTATCAATAAAATTAGCATATTCTGATTCTGGACATTCGCCTATTTGCCTTAATCCTTGCCGTGGAACATTATTAAATATATTTTTAAATTGATGTAAAAATGTTTTCGAAAAATCATACTTAGTTGCATATTCAGAGGCTTCCCATTTATCACTTCGATGACAATCTGGACAATAAACAGGAAAAATCGTATTTTCTTCATACATAGATATCATATTTTTTGAGCACATATCACAATCTCTTTTATATAGAGATCTTTCATTTCTCCAAATTAAACGTCGAACAAGTCGACAATGCGGGCAAAAAGTTGGTG
>CAYRQO010000117.1:0-2910 GCA_964426515.1 uncultured Candidatus Saccharibacteria bacterium
TATTTTAGTAATTTTTTTCTAGCCAAGTTTTTATTATTTTTTTGTCATCGTGAATCCAGGCAACATTGGAAGCGATTTTTTCATAAATTTGTTCAAGTGCTCGTTCGGCTCCAGGAGCTGTATTTTTACTAAAGAATTTTTGAGCATCTTTTAAATCTTTTAATTTTGTATGATTACCAAGTGGTGATAGAATGCCAGATAAAAAATGTCCGCCATCTCCATAAATTTTTAGAAGTTTATCCCAATTATTTCTAATAAAAATCCAAGTCAATTCACGGCCTTCTTTGTTTTGCCAGACGGCCGAAAGTAAAAATGGCGCATCTTGATCTCGAACATTTGATGACATTATAAAAGACAAAGTTTTGCTTAAAATTTTCTGATCGGAAAAGGCCGTAAGCGCATATCCGAGCCTATCTTTTTCTTCGTGCAATAATTCTTTTTTATATAAGCTCTCAAATAATTTCCAATCTTTTTCATCTCCAGTTGAAGCCACTGCTTTATATACAACAGATCGGATATTTGCATCAATACCATTAGTATTCCTTTGTTTAAATATTTTTATTAGTTTATTTATAACTTTAGTATCACCATATAGTATTGATTGCGAGATGGCTAGATTACGCAAAAATGCATCTGAGTGTTTTTCGCCGACTTTTTTCTCAAAACCCATTTTCTTAACTATTGGTGAAAATAAAGATTGAACGTAAATTTTATATGTATTTGCAAACGCTTCTTTTGAAATTAAATTGTGTATTTTATTGAGACCTCCAGCAATTTCAGCCCAGACAATATATTCCAATTCATCCTTATAATTTAAGGTGAATTTGAGAGCAACATCAGTTTTAATATATCCACCTTCGGCCAGAGCAAATAAATCACGAATGATTCCAAGTCGATCTTTGATTGATAAAGAATTATTTTTTATTTCATCGGCCAATTTTAATAAAGTTGTCTCATCATAGCGAACTCGCATAAAAGTATCTTCTTCTTTATTTATTTTACCAATTGAAGTTCCCAGAAGGGGGACAGATTTTTTTGTCATCAATAAATTCATTAATTCTTTATTTTGATTTTTTCCATTAAGATTTTCGTATTTAATAGGAATAGACCAAAGAGTTTTTTTCTTTGAAGAATTTTTATATTTTGAAACTTCGATGCGACTTGAAAAATATCTTTCTTGGAAAATATTCCAATTTTTCCCAACCCCGGGGGTTTGGCAAAGAGAGACGAGTGGATAACCGGTTTCTTTTGTCCAAGTAGACATTATTTCATTAACTTTCTTGTGGCTGACTTTTTCAAATGAATCCCACAAATCTTTTGTGTCGGTATTTTTATAACTATGTTTTTTTAAATAATGCCGTAGTCCGTCTCTAAAATTATCATGACCTATATATTCAGCCAGCATTCTTATGACGGCAGAACCTTTGGCATAAGAAACCATATCAAAAATTTCACTGATTTCATCTGGGTGATTTACTTTTACTTCTATGGGATGAGAATTGGAAAGGGCATCTAATCTCATTGCCACAGCATAGCGGTCGGCAATATATAAATCCCATATATGCCAATTTGGAAACATTTTGTCGATACAGAAATTTTCCATATATGAAGCGAATCCTTCATTGAGCCATAAATCTGTCCACCAACGCATTGTTACTAAATTACCAAACCATTGATGGGCAAGCTCATGGGCGATAACAATAGCTACCCATTGTTTTGTTGATTGGGAAGTATTTTCTTTATCAACTAAAATGGCAGTTTCTCTGAATGTTACGGCTCCCCAGTTTTCCATAGCCGCACTTCCAAAATCAGGAATGGCGATTAAATCAAGTGTTGGTAGTGGATAGGGGATATCAAAATATTCATTGTAAAATTCCAACGATTTTATTGCGACCTCAAGGGCAAATTTTGCTTGGTGTTTTTTACCTAGAGTTGTGAAGACTCTAACTTGTACCCCTCCTTTTGTTTTTCCCTCAAGGTATTCAAATTCACCAACAATAAACGCAAGTAAATAAGTCGACATGCGTGGAGTTGGAGCAAATGAAACTACTTTATACCCGCCATGACTCGCATTTGGCGAGGCAGGCCCGGCACTATGTTCGATTGTCGTTATCGGGAGAGTGTTTGATATAGCAGTATGATGTTCGGCTATTATTAAAGATACTTTAAATGTGGCCTTATGTTCGGGTTCGTCAAAGCAAGGAAAAGCCCGACGAGCATCGGTTGATTCAAATTGAGTGGTGGCTAGATATTTTTCTTTGTCGTTTAAAATATATTTACTACGATAAAACCCTCGCAGATTATCATTAATTATACCGATAAAAGAAAGATGAAGTTCGCAATTTCCTTTTATTTTATTTTTGAAAAATAAAGTTACAGTTTCATTTTTCTTATTATAAATAATTTTCTTAGCAAATTGTTCTATTTTTCCCTTACTACTTATTTTAGCTGTTTCGATGTCGATATCTTTCAAGTGGAGAGTAATTTTATTTACTTCATTTTCGATTTTAATTTTAATTATTTCATTACCAGAAAAAGTAAAAGACTCTAAATCTGGCTTGATAGTCAAATTATAATTTATCGGTGAAATATGACTCGGTAGTCGAACAGATTTTTTCATAAGTTTATTATAAATAAAAAATAGCTTTCATCCAAGGGTCCGGATAATTTTCTGCTGAAAATTTCCTCATTGCTCGGGCCGACGCCCTTGTGCACGCCCCTTGTCTGAAACTATCTTTATTTATTAATTATTTTGTAGCTTGTTCTATTCTTTCAAGCGCCACGATGAAAGCGGCTCGACGAATATCAGTATTTAATTCTTTTGATTTATTCCAAATCACTTCTGTTTCTTCGTCCATAATTTTCTTTAATTTGGCAAAGACATCAACTTCCGTCCAGTGTTCCTTTTTG
>CAYRQO010000118.1:0-2905 GCA_964426515.1 uncultured Candidatus Saccharibacteria bacterium
TACTCTCTCTCACGCAAAGCCAAGACAAAATACGCCAAAGTTATCACTTCGACTATTGCCCTAAACAAAAAGGCTTTACCTGTAATAAATGGGAAGAAGAGTGATTTGGTAACCAGCAAAGGGACAAAAGGTGTAATAAATAGCCCTACATAAATGACATACTTCAATAATTTATTATTCATTAAGCAAATGATACAAGAAAACTGCCTTCAAATAAAGTCTTCAAAAAACCCAATATTTCTGTTATGATTTTATAATATGGAATGGCTAAAAAATTGGATCTTCTCTATTTTGCGTAGATCCGAAAAATACACAAAAACTGACATGGTTTACCTTGCCAAAGGCAGTTTTTGGCTCAATTTGAACAACATAATCTCAACCCTATTGGCGTTTATCCTTTCAATACTTTTTGCTAATTATGTCACCAAAGAAACATATGGTAATTACCAATTCATCGTATCAATCGCCTCGATTATAGGCACCCTCAGCCTTACAGGGATGAACGCCGCAGTAACCCAAGCGGTAGCAAGAAAACTTGAGGGAGTACTGAAAGACTCAGTTAAAACTCAAATACGTTTTTCGTTCATACCATTCTTGATTGGGCTGTGTATTTCGGCTTATTATCTAATACAGACCAACAACGTTATTTCAATCTCGGTACTAATTATCTCGATACTGATGCCATTTAGCAACTCCCTCAACACTTGGGGTGCCTTTGTGTCTGGCAAAAAAAGATTTGACAGTTTCTTCTGGCAAAGCCAGATTATAAACTCGCTTTACTATGTCGCAATGATTTTTATTATTTTTTTGGCACCGAGTGCGATATTCCTTGTGATTGCAAATTTTGGCGCTATGTTTATAGGCAACTTGATTGCTTATTTTTATACGATTAATAAATTCAAGCCAAACAACAACAGCGAAAATGCCGCTCTTGATTATGGCAAGAAACTAAGTCTATCGAGCATCTTACCTCTTGTTGCTTTACAAATAGACAATATTTTAGTTTTCCATTTACTCGGCGCTCAAAACCTTGCTATATACGCTTTTGCATCTAATATACCTGACAAATTCATGAGTTTGGTACGACCATTGTCAACCCTTGCCCTACCAAAAATGGCCGAACGCGCTGAAGGTTGGGAAAAATCGAGCTTCGTCCCAAAAGTACTTAGATTTTTTGTGTTATCAGTTTTTATGTCGCTGATTTTTATTATTTTTGCACCACTTATTTACCATACTTTATTCCCTGCTTACCAAGAATCAATTCGTTACGCACAGATATATATTTTCGCTACTGCATTTTCGGCAACAGCTAGTTTTTGCATTTCAGCCATCTTTGCCTCTAGATCCAACAATATCTTCAAATTCAACATCTTTAATCCGATTATAAACATCTTAGCAATCACTTTGGGTGCCTACACTTTGGGCATCTGGGGAGCCATCTTAGGCAAAATAATTGGGAGCGGATTCTCTTTTCTGTACAGCTTTGTATTGGAAAAAGAAAACTAGAAAGCAACAATTTTCAGCACCGATCTAACAAATAGTTTAAAGGCCTCAATAATTTTTTTTATAAAAAAATCTGGGTGCAGCAAATAAAATCGCCAATGTTCTCGTATTTGTTTCAAATGTAAAACAAACATAGGAAACGGACCTTTCTTTGGGGCATTATTACTCAATCTATCAGTTAGAAAACTCTCTTGATGTATGAGGGTGATAACATCTCGCCAATACCTGATACCTTTTTTATCTCTAGCAATTAAATTCATTATATAAGACTCAAAACCATTGACAGTTTCTGGAAATCTATATCTAGTATTTTTAAATAAAGTTTTTCTAAATGCCGGCTTGCAATCGCCTCTCAATCCTTTTTTGGCCATTGTCTCAATATAACCTGGATCGTAAAACTCCTGCCCACTTTCAAATTCAAAAACACCTATTATCTCTCTGTCGTCTCTTATAATTTTTGAATTAAAGTACGCAACATTAAAATTTTCCGGCATTTCCTGAAGTCTTTTAGTTATAACCGCAAGGCTTCCTGGCAACAACTCATCATCATCATCTAAACAAAAAAGCCACTCACCTGTAGCCTTTTCAAAAGCTGTATTTCTAGCTGCATTCACTCCTCCATTTTCAGGTTTATTAATATACTTTATGCGAGCATCATCAAAGCCATTTACGACATCGTTGGTATCATCAGTAGAATTGTCATTTACAATTATGACCTCAAAGTTTCCCGGCTCATTTAAGACGCTATTAACCGCTCGCTTTAGCAGCGAAGATCGATTGTATGTTGGGATAACGATTGATAATTGGTTCATATATTTTCCCAATATGGAGGTTTTTTGAAATTCAAACTTTTTATTTCTGATATCGATATTTTTTTATCCACTCCATTACCGACTATATGCACCTCATTTTTTTCCCAATTAGGAATACTGAACTTTGAATGTTGATGCTCGAGTGCATTTTTTACAGATTTTATCGCATGTATATTATAGCCAATCAACTTTGCAATCAATGCGTCCACCAAAGCTGGGTTCTCTCCCGCGATTATAATTCCCGTATGTTTTGGTTCTGGCTCAAGTGGACCTTTTCCTTCTCCTGAGATAACGCCATCTATGATATTCAACACCTTTTTTGGTTTACCTTTAAAGTATAATATGTGATTTAGATCCAAGGTTGTTCTCCAGATCGTGTCATTACCGGACCAACTTCCAGCAGTTATAGCTTCATCACCCAAGACAAATGAAGCAACTTCCATAGTTCGCAAGAGACGCATATAAAACCTTCTTTTCCAGATTGAAAAGTTATTTAAATTTTCCCAAACAAAATCATATAAATCTTCATATTTGGCTCTAATGTAATTTTTGTTTCTATAATTATCTCCACCCTCTTCGCTTGAACCTTT
>CAYRQO010000119.1:0-2878 GCA_964426515.1 uncultured Candidatus Saccharibacteria bacterium
AGTTTCGGTAACACGATCGTATCCTTTTTTATTGTTGATAAACAAAAAGGTTCCGAGAACGAATTTTGCAGACCTGTTGCGAGTTCTGTTTCAGATAACACAAATAACAGATTGTTTTTCTCCCTTTGCTTAACTAAGAACGAAATAACGCCAGTTTTTTGATTTTCATTAAATGACCAGCCATTAATTATCTTATCGGATGTAATCTTCGCATTTTTTGTTTCCGTTACATCTTCCTGATATATGTTGATGCTAAAAAAATTTCCTCGGTCATATATGGCATAAGCCATAAACACCTGAGCAATACTATCAGGAAAATATTCAATATGAATTACTTCTGCTGAATATCCTGAATATTTAAGACATTCGAATTTCATGCCATTTTTTGCGTCATAAACTGTTTCGACGTTTGACATTCCAAGTTTGGTTTGAGCTGAGGTAATAACAGCAACAAACATCATACTGATTAAAATCACGATTTTTTTCATTTTTTATTTGGTTTTAGATTTATATTGGGTTAAATTGATTTTCTAAATTCCCGAAAAAGAAACTCAGAAAATCAATTTAATCTCAACAAAAACCCATATCAAAGAACTATCACTATTATATGATAGCATCATTTTAATATTTTGTCAACTGTGACCCTACCGGGACCGCGAGTACGCTTATCGAACCTTACAGGTTCTGTACACCTTTTGCGTATTTTGAAATTTTAATTTCAAAATACATGCTCAAGGTTTTCGCTTCCCGGACGCGAGATATGCAGATATCTCGCTTAGGGTCACAAATGAAAAAACCTATCTTGCGAAAGGTTTTTTCATTTGTGACCCTATGTAGTTCAAATTGGAATCAGATATTATTAAATATCATGATATTTAATAATTTAATGTAAATTTAAATATTATTTTTTTAAAAATATTTCTTTTTCAAGATCCTTATATATCTGTGTATCTTCTGTAATAAGCGAGGATAGTGTATCTCTCATGAAAGAACACTTGTTATTTCCACACTGCGTTAGTCCTAAAATTTTCTTTAAATTAACAAAAATTTCTCCGCTTGCTGATTTAATATCATCTTTTGCGTTTCCTCTTTTTATGCTTTGACTTATTGCATCAAGATTTCTTCTTGATGAAGTTTTTATACCTTTCAAAAATAACTCCGCAATTTCAGCCCCACTCTTATCATCTCTGTCAACAAATTTTATAACTTCCGAAGTTTTAAGAACTTCGGCAAGCATAATAATGGACTTATTTTCTAGATCTTCAACCTCTGAGTAAGAACCAATAGAAACGAACTTTGTATTATGATACTTATTTTCAAAAATTTTTTCATATATTTGAGCATCTAAATTTTTATACTTTCTTCCCGATGGATTACCTTCACAAAATACAATTTTAGTTGGAGAAATAAGTTTTGAAAAATCTCCAAAAGCTAGATCAAAAAATCTATTCCAAATTGTTTTATTAATTTTTGCTGGTTTTATAATTTCTGTTGAATCAAAATCACGATCATCAAAATCAAGAAAAATTACAGTTCCAGGGTTTGCTTCTTCTAATTCCTCTGCTTGTTTAAGCATTCCAATTGAATGAGTAGATATCCATAGTTGTGATTTTTCTGGGGTTAGGCTATATAATTCTTTAAGAACCTTTGACTGTAGTCTTGTGTGCATATGTGCTTCTGGTTCATCAATGCAAAAAACTGAGTCTGGGTAAAAAGAAGCTTTTATTATCATATCTAAAAGTAAATCAAAAACTGATTTTTCTCCAGCAGATAAATTTTTATAATGAAAATCATTTACTATTCCTTTCCTAAAATAAAAACTTCCATTTGTTAGTGGGTCACCTATTGAACTGAGATTTAAGTCATCAAAAACTTTACCGAGTGATTCTTTTATTTTTCCTATTAATTCTTCTCTTAATTCCAAAACAGATTTAGCGTCGTTATTTCCTTCATAAACTCCGGCTAAAGTTTGAGCAATTAATCTCTGGTAATTTTCAGAAACTGTTATATCGTTTAGCATTAATGTCTCAAGTTTAATGCTTTTTGTTGGATCATTCTGTTTTTCTAGATTAGAAATATTAAAATCCGCTTCATTTCTATAAGCAGTTCTAAAATAAAAGATATTTTTTATAAACTCTTTACTTAATATCTGATCGTTGTAAAATTTTATATCAACTTTATCCGTATACCAATTACCAGCAGTTGGTACATCATTCTTTTTTTCAAAATATTCCTTATTACCAACAGAATTATATCCATTATATCTATGCCAGTGATTAAATGATTCAAAAAGTGATGTTTTTCCGCTTCCATTTGGACCCACTAATACTACCAGTCTAGTGGTTTCAGGAATATCAGAAACAGTTAATTCTGTAAATCTTTTAAAACCATTTATTTTTATTTCTTTAATTTTCATAATTATTTTTTTCGGGCTTATCTATAAAACTCATTAGTAATCTAACATATTCCTTTTGAGACTCTTCATTTACCCAATTTGTATCTAGAGGAGAAATTTTTCCTTTATTTAGTATGATCTCACTACACTCACCAAAATAAAAACCACCTGGTGTTGCTATAAACAATTGGACCGACTTCCATCTATCGTGTATTTTTTCAGCCATTTCTTGTATATGTTGATTAGTTAAATTATGTCTATATTTTACTTCAACCAAATATACGTCTCTTTTGTCGTGAGAAACTAAAGCAAAATCTGGAGCATTGCGAATAGTTTCAAAAACTTGTTTATCGTTTGCTAGATTTGCATATTGAACTATTTCTGGATAGGTATTTTCATACCCAAAAGGTATTACAGTAAAATTATTACTACCCTTAAACATCTGAGAAAATATAGTTTCTGCTATTTTCCCTTTTATTAATT
>CAYRQO010000120.1:0-2850 GCA_964426515.1 uncultured Candidatus Saccharibacteria bacterium
TAAATTTTTTAATTATTTTCTTTCCTGTAGCTACAAATGTATCATAATTTTTTGGGTTATCTAGCACATCAATTATTGTTTTGGAGAATTGTTTTTTTTCAAACCTATCAATTGGGATAATCGCAGAATTAAATGTTTCTTTATAGACTGGTAAATTATAAGTTACAACTGGTACTCCCAAAGCTAGCGTTTCTCCTATAACCATGCCAAAACCTTCTTCATGGCTTGGAAAAATAAAGACGGAGCTTCCTTTTATTAGACTAAATGCATGTTCATCAGGTAAAAATCCAGTCAAAGTTATATGCTTTGAAAGGTTATTTTTTTTAATTTTTTCTTGAAATAATTTTGTTGTATACTCATCACCTTTTCCAATTATGCCAAGTGTTGCTTTTGGTTTTTGTTTAATAACTTGCTTCCAAATATCAATCAGTTCAAAAATACCTTTGGATTGATGTAATCTGCCCATAAATGTTGCAGTATATTGTTTCTCCCCTTTTATTTTTTGCAATTGTTGTGAATCAATTGCGGGATAATTAATATCTATTCGTGTAGATAAAAAACCAGTTGTAATTAATTCTTCTTTTAATAGTAGATTGTCAACAATAATTCGATTAGCAACCATCTTTAGTAATAAATGACTTATATGTTGGGTTGTCGAAGATAGAATTCGGGTTTGTGGAATAAGATGAAATATTTTTGCAATAACTTTTGCTTTTGGATTTCGTATTTTAGAACATATGGCGGGTAATACATCTGGCCAAGCATCAGAAGTAATGTAAATTACATCAACCCCAGATGTTTTTAGCGCAAAAAATATCCCTTTTAAAATGCGAAGAATATAAATCAAAATAATAAATCTAAAAGTACGTTCATTTGTTGTAATAATAAATGTTGCTTTTAATTTATTAGAAGTACATAATTTTTTCCCAAGTTCCGAAGTCATAACCGTTAATTTTTGATTGGGAATTCTTTTAAAAATCTCAATAAAACACATATCTCCACCACTCTTTCCATCTGAATACGAATTAAGAAATGCGAGTATTTTCATACTAAATTTTATAAAGAGTTTCAAAACTCAATTGATGAACGGTAGAAGTACGAACATACACTTCTTTCCATTTTTTATTTACAGGATAATCTTTGAGATCAATCTTAAGCGAATCTTTTGGATTTTCAGATTGAAAATATTGCTTTGAATAAAATAATCCTTTGCATTTTTCATTTATAAGAGAAAAATAATTTTGTATTTGTGCCATTGTCATTTCTTGAAATGAGTAAATATTGATAAAAATATCGAGTGCTTTATTTTCTATAAGTGGCACTTGCCAAGGAGCTAAAAATACAACTTTATATTGAGATAAGGTTTTTCTATCAAGTACTTTCATTTTACTACTTTTTTGATATGTAAGAATTTTATCTTTTGCAAACATATGTTTCATGTAATATTGAGCAATAATAAGAGATCCAGGAAGATCAATAATGATATAAGTAGAATTAGGCAATGCATTCAAAAATACATATCCCAATCTGCCATACCCAGCTCCTAATTCTGCAATAATCTGATGATCTTTTTTATGTTTTATCTCTGGGTAAATTGCATACAATTCATCGAGAGACTGTAACAAGTCATGAGAAATTGTTTTTCCTTGTATGGAATATGTGTCCCCTTTTCCTAGTTTTGGTTCTTCTAATTTTTCAAGCAAATGTAATGAATCTCGTGTTTTAATATTTTGCCAGTAAACCCAAAGAAACATTTTAAAAAAGATAATATCTGTTGGAGCAAACGCAGAAAAACGTCTGTTATATCGTTGTGTTTTAAATGCTTCAATATCTTCTACATGTAATACGCGTTCAAATTGTTCGTACAAATCTTTCCATAATAATGAAGGTTTATAAACAGCATCAGCTTTGCTCATTTCATCACTAAGTTTATGCAGATCTTGTATTAAAGAAGTATTTTTAGAATTGCCACTAATCTTGGCAAGAATATATCTTGCATGGAGAAAAAATTCTTCCCATAAACGAATAGGTACGCGCCATAACAAAGAAGGTTCATCTTTTATATACACAATGTATTCTTTAAAAATCACATACATCATGTAAATCTTTTCCTTCATTTTTACCATATTGTGTATCTGTAATAATACTGGATAAAATTACGTACAGTTTAGGATAGTAATTTTTTATATGTTCCTTTTAAAACGAACCAGAATCCTTTTAAAATATTTGTAAAAAATAAAAAATATTTATGAACAATATTTTTTGTAAGAGCAATTGTAATATTTACTTTTTCTGGAACATAAAAATCTGCTTGAATTAAAAAGATTATTCCATAAACAAAATCATATAAAAAAATAAGTGGGAATAATAAATATCTATATATTTTTTTAATAATTATTTTGGAATAGTTAAGATTTAGAACTGTATCAAATTGTGTCGTAAAATTGCCGGTATCTCGTTTATAAAATAATATTTCTGGTGTGTAAACTAATTTTCCTTTCAAGAGAACTTTATAAATAGTTAAAAAATCGCTACTTTTAAAATGTGGTCGAGAATCTTCTATATAACCTCCAGTTTTTTTTAAGATATTAGTTTTATGAAGTCCATAAAAAAATGAAAGATTATCTGTTTTTAAAAATGAAATAAGTGTATTTGCTATCGAGTCGGTATTTTTATACTTAATTTCTTGATAGACAGCATACAATTTGTCATCATGTACATTTCTAAAATTACCTACTGCAAGTGCTGCATCGGGAAACGTTTGATGAAGTTTAAATAATTTCTCCAGTGTATCGTTTTCTCGATAATCATCTTGTGCTGCCCACATAAAATACTTCCCTTTTGCTTGTT
>CAYRQO010000121.1:0-2846 GCA_964426515.1 uncultured Candidatus Saccharibacteria bacterium
TTAAAAAAGTTACCATCGGCTTCTTTAATTGATAGATTCAATCTTCCTCGTTCATCAACTTTGATAACTTTGATTGGAACGATATCTCCCTCCTTAAGAATATCAGAAACTTTCTCAACACGGAATGGGGCAATCTCTGAGATATGCACCAAGCCCTCCGTCTCATGACCTATCTTAACGAAAGCTCCGAAGTCCATAATTTTTACTACTTCACCCTGAGCCATTTCACCAATTTTATATTCATGAGTCATGCTCTCGATAATTGCTATGGCGCGATCAGCCCCATCGTTCTTACCGGTCACAAAGACAGTCCCATCTTCTTCAATCGTAATTTCTGTTCCCGTTTTTTCACGAATGGCATTTATATTTTTTCCACCTGGCCCGATGATCATACCAATTTGATCTTTATTAATTTTTGTAACTAAAATTTTTGGTGCATTAGGAGAAATTGATTCACGTGGTTTTGCAATTTCAGTTGTGATAGTTTCAAGAATTTGTAAGCGAGCAGTTTTAGCTCGTCCTAAAGCTTCTTTTAAAATTGGAATTTTAACTCCGGCTACTTTCACATCAAGTTGAATCACTGTGATACCATCTTTAGTTCCAGCCACTTTGAAATCCATATCACCATAGTGATCTTCTGGTCCTTGTATGTCAGACAATAAAACATATTTACTGCCGTCAACACTTTCCATTAGACCAATTGAAATTCCAGCCACTGGTGTTTTGATTGGCACGCCACCATCCATAAGAGCAATTGTGGCAGCACAGATCGAAGCTTGAGAAGTGGAACCATTCGAAGCGGTTGATTCAGAAACAACTCGAATTGTGTAAGGGAAAGAAATTTTTTCTGGAATAACTGGCGTCAAAGCTTTCTCTGCTAAAAAACCGTGACCCATTTCTCGGCGATTGATACCACCGACGCGCCCTGTCTCACCTCCGGAGTATGGAGGGAAATTATAATGATGCATGAAACGTTTTTTTGATTCTGATTCCATCCCTTCGATTGTTTGCATATCTTCTGGTCCACCGAGAGCAAGCACTGATAGCACATGAGTTTCTCCGCGATAAAAAATTCCAGAACCATGTAGGACATCAGAAATTCCGCCGGCTTTAGCAAATAATTTTCTAACTTCATCAATTTTTCTGCCATCAGCTCGAATATTTTTTTCTAAGGCCATTTTGTGAAACGCCTCATCAAGATAATGGTGGAGATAGTCTTCGGCAACACTTTGTTCTTTATCGTTCTCACTTTCTTTGTATTTCTCTTCTAATATTTCATTCCAAAGTGTTTCGGCTTCACTTGTAACTTTTTTACTTTCTTTAGAAAAAAGTTTTTCCTCAAGCATTGGTTTAATTTTTTCATTAAATAGTGAAACGACATCACTTCCCAATTCTATTTTAGGGAATAGAAGTTTTTCTTTACCAAACTCACTCGCTAATTTATTTTGGAAGTCTTCCCATTTCGAAATTTCCACTGATGCGAGATCAAAACATTGACCCATTTCCTCGTCAGATAATTCGAAAGCCATAGCTTCGATCATGTTTATAGTTTTATCTTTTCCGCAAACAAGTAAATCAAGAGCATAGACGGCTTCGTCGGCATTTGGAATGTAGTGATTTACTTTTAATGTCTGATCAGTTTTTGTTTTACTAATTTGCACCGCACCGATGGGACCATTCCAAGGAATATTTGAAAGATGTAGGGCGATTGAAGTGGCATTGATGCCGAGAGTTTTTGGATCAGTATTACCAACAGCGATAACCGTCACAATTACTTGGACAGCATTTTTTATGTGTTGATCAAAAAGTGGACGGATTGTGCGGTCGATCATGCGAGCCGCCAAGATTGATTGGTCACTAGGCCGGCCTTCTCTTTTATTATACTGACCACCTAAGATTTTTCCGGCGGCGTAAAACTTTTCTAAATACTCAACTGTCAAATTAAAGTAACCTAAATTTTTACTTCCATCTTTGGAAATAACAGCTGTGGCCATGACGACTGTCCCCTCACTTTTTAATATAACTGACCCATTGGCTTGATCGGCCAAATCACTAAATATGGCGATAATTTTTTTACCACCGATTTCTACTTCATATTCTTTACTTTGCATATATTTGTATCCGGGTAGTAGATTTTGGTGATGCTCGTACGAGTGTATTTACACTTCAACAAAATTCACTACCGGATTTAGATTAGTCTCCAGACTCTAGTTTTGAAACTTTTGTTTCAACTCTAATTGTCCGGAGATTAATCAATTAATAATTATTAATGGAGTTATAATACCAAAAAAAACACGAATTGACAATGACATATAATTGTTATAATGTGAAAGAAAAAAGTTAAATTTAAAAACCCCAGAATAAAATGATGAATTTATTATTGATCTCAGAGCCAGTTTTCTTTAGTGACACTACAAAGAAAATGCTTGGGTTAAATGAACCCACTCCAAAAAATTTTTTGGAGTTCACCCTTCCTTCTAGAATGAGCAGTCTTGAAATACAAGCTGCCACTAATCATTCAGGATTCGTTTCTTATGATGAGACTTTATGTTTAATTTCGAAATTATCAAATTTAAACAGAGAGGAGCACTACTTAGTTTTACATCTTTCAGAAAATGGAGAAAAGGTTACATCTTATATTTTTTGGGACGATACTACTTGGCACATTACAACTGAAGTATTCAATTCACAAATCAGGTGTAAATGGAATTCGGGGATTATATATTTGTATATTTAAAATTAAATAAAATTAAAATAAAAAATAGCCGTCTGATTTTCAGACGGCTATTCTTTTTAGTAAATTAAATATTTACGGTAGTTGTTCGATAAGTCCAAGAAATCATCGG
>CAYRQO010000122.1:0-2825 GCA_964426515.1 uncultured Candidatus Saccharibacteria bacterium
ATGAAGGACTGCAAAATGAATTTATCAGATTACATTTTAATCAATTACCAAAAGTCATGAAATTAGAACTTTCATATTTTTTAACACATTTATTAAATATTTTAATTGAAAGAAAAAACCAAAATAGAGTAAGTATAATAATCAATAGAAGCTTACCTATAGAAAGGTCTCTAACTATTTCAACAGGAATAGCCCCAACCAAAAGTGATGGAACAATGAAAATAAAAAATAATTTCATGAATCCATGAAATGCACCACCATTAAATAATGAAGGTGTAAGAAAAAAATTAAAAATTCCAAGTGTTACTTGATCAGAATCTATAAACAAAAAACTCGTGGAATGAATAATTATAACTAAAGATAAAAAAATAATTGAAGTAATTACTACAAGAAAAACTATGAATAAAACCTGTAAAAAAGTTGCCTGAATTAAAATCCCATAAAAAATTAGACAAATAAAACCAAAGATTAGATCCCCAACAGCAGATGAGCCAAAAGAAGAAGTGGCAATCCTAACAAGTAAATTTTTTGGTGAAAGTAGAAATCGATCAAACGACCCAGATGAAACTAAATCAGGAAGTTTTCTAAGTCCATCTCCTACTGATAAAACTATTCCAAAACATAAGGTAGAGAAACCGAGAAGGCCAACTATGTCTGAAGCAGTCCAACCATTAATAACTCCGACTGTCTTAACAAAAAATACCCATATTATAATGAAAGCAGTATTATTAATAGCCATACCAAAAACATTCATCAAGAAACTTGTTTTTAATTCAGCATTATTTTGTATATTCTTTTTTATCGCATATAAAGCGAATTTAATTTCTTTCATAAAATTTAAATATTAACCTCCATTAACAGAAACTTTTCTTTTGGCTCCTTTAAACATAAAATAAAGTATCAATCCTAAAATTATAATCCAAAAAAACTGAACACTAAATAATCCATACCAATTCCCTTGCCATGATTCGTACACACTGTGTGTTAAAAATTGAGACGCTCCAAATGGGCTAAATAATGCAATTTTATACATAATGACTGGGAATAAAGCAATAGGAAGATACGACCCGCCTAGAATCATAACAGCTTTATCGACAATCCAAAAAACTGGATTTACGTCTTCTATCCAAAAAGCAAGAAGTCCAACTATTGTATATATAATAAGAGAAAGGACAACCCCACCTAAAAATATAAATGGTACCGTAAGAATAAAAATGTTCGTTCCAAAAGTATTTGGGAAACCTATTGCTAGATAAAGAGCCAAACCTCCAACTATGGTAATAACAATAAAAGAATATAAGCCAAAGCCTATTTGCCACCAAAATCTATAAAATATGTAAGAAATTGGTTTACTAAATAAAACTTCAACATTTCCAGATTTCACATCTTGCATTATAAATTTAGCAATACTTCTCAATCCTAAAATCATAAATGAAAAATAAAAAAACATACTCCAAGCAACAACAACAAAAGTTGTATTATTTATTAACCCACCATTAATCTTAAAAACATAAGAATAAAGAATAATTAGGACTCCAAATCGTGCAACCACAGAAAGAGTATCCACTATCAATCTTTCAGGATAGTGCATACGATCTTTGATGAGTGTTTTTAAGATTTTACTTGCTAGACGAATTGCTTTCATAAATATGTCTTATAATTGATTCAAGCCCAGTGTTATAAACATCAATATCTTCTGTTTCAAACAAATCAAGAAGTTTTTTAATAGATTCTTGAATACTTATTTTATTTATATCAACCATAACAGTTAGTTTGTTTTTTTCTTTTAATGAATATTCCATTCCATCTGGTAAAATTGGAAAACTGTCAAAACTATTTTTAGGAATAAGATCAATATTCTTTTTTGTTAAAAATGACTTTGATAATTCTGTTGTAGATAAATCTTTTACTATTGTTCCATTATTAATAATGATTGTTCTATTACAAATAGATTCTATATCACTAACATCATGAGAAGTCAAAAATATAGTAACTTTTTCTTCTTCATTAATTTTTAACAATAAATCACGAAGTGACTTTTTTGCTACAATATCAAGACCAATAGTAGGTTCATCTAAGAAAATAACCTTAGGTCTATGAATAAGAGAAACTGCAACTTCAGCTCTCATTCGTTGTCCCAGTGAAAGTTTACGAACAGGCTGATCAATAAATGACCCAAGATCAAATAGACCAACCAATTCATCGATTCGCTTTTTTATCTCTACGTTGGGCATATCATACATTACACCAAAAAATTCAAATGAATCTGTTAGGGGCAAATTCGGTAATAGTTGTGAGCGTTGCCCAAATACAGTACCAATTTTGTATGCTAATTTTTTTCTATCTTTTGATGGATTAAACCCCAAGACATTTATCTCACCTGAACTAGGAAAAAGTATTCCCGTGAGCATTTTAATAGTAGTAGATTTTCCAGCCCCATTTGGTCCTATAAAAGCAATCCGTTCACCTTCTTTCACTTCAAAAGATATATCACTAACTGCTTTAATTGTCCTCTTTTCAGATGTGAATAAATTTTTAAACCATCCAGAAGAAACTTTTTTAACTGAAAAAGAAAATTCTTTATTCAACTTAGATACTGTAATTGAATTATTTAAATTCATCATATTATTTTAACATATTCCCCCTAAACGAGATAATTCTAAAAACTTAAATTTATTGGTAATCTATTATCTAAATTGGGTGTTTTTGTTTTAGAAGAATTAGTTTTTAATTCAAACTTTCTAATTAACTGTGAGTAATTTGGAACATCTCCTATTTTTTGTGAAATTTCATTTATATAAAACTTTTCTCGAGCTTGCTCGATT
>CAYRQO010000123.1:0-702 GCA_964426515.1 uncultured Candidatus Saccharibacteria bacterium
ATAAGCAAATTTATATCCCAGAAACAAACAACGGATCATAAATTCTCCGTCGTCTCCGTTTTCTCCAATGGTTCCAACTCCCAACCATTCTCGAAAATTTCCCATCTTTAAGAATGTTTGACGAAAAATAATCATATTGTTACCAAAGCCAATATATTTGTAATGAGCGCAGATATTTTTGACTAAAGTTGAATCATTTTTGCTAAATGTGCATGGACAAACATATGTATTAGCTGGTTTGGTTAAGAGGAAGGGAAGTGTGCGTCCAAATATTCCTGCAATTTGTTTCTTCTTTAGTTGTGTCGAATTTTCAGCTATTAAATTTAATTGCTTGACGTATGATTTTGTTATGATGCAATCATCATCTGTCCAGGCAATAACTTCTTCGGTAATTGATTCAACAGCAGTATTTTTTGCTTTACTATGTCCCTTTTGGCAAGGTACATGTATGTATATAATTTTCCTATTTTTTGTTTTTGGACTTATGTATTCATGTAAATTAACAGTTTTTGATTGGTCAACTATGTATATAGATATATTTAAAGTTAATACATCCAAAGCTTGCTGAAGCGTTAACTTCATTTTTTCTTTGTTATCTCTAGTACAAATAACAAATGCGATTTTATTATTCACTACACATTCTTTCATATAGGTTTATTCATAAGATTACGTAGAATTGATGCTCTGGTAATAAGCAGAAAA
>CAYRQO010000123.1:753-2775 GCA_964426515.1 uncultured Candidatus Saccharibacteria bacterium
TTAGATTCAATATGATATTATAACTTTATAATGAAAATTCTTATCTACAATAGTCAATCTCACATTGGAGGCGGTGATACTTACATCAAAAATATTTTTGAACAATTTTTAAAGAAATATCCACAAACTTTACTTTTAGAAAATGGTTTTGATTGGTCTAAATTCGTCATTTTATTGGTAGGTCGAGTGGATGGTGTGTTGCTCAATTTGAGCTATCCCAGAGATATATTAGTTGTGTTTTTATTATGGATGTTGCGTATCCCCACCATTAACATAGTTCATGGTTTGTGGTTTTTAGAATCTAAGAGCATGAATGCTGACTTGTCTATTTTTGAAACATTTTATTATTGGCTATCTCAATATTTAATGTGCATTTTTTCAAAGAAAACTATTGTTGTTTGCGAATATGAAAAAAAACTTGTAATAAAAAACTTTCCATTAATAAAAAATCGTTTGGAAATAATCTCTGGTGCTGCAAATACCGAAATTTTTAAATTATCAAAGAAATCAAAAAAAACAATTCGAAAAGAGATAAATATAAGATCGGAAATTAAGTTATTATTAGTCGTTTCGAGAATTGAAAGAAGAAAAGCGTTAGAACAGAACATCTATGCAATTTCTCATCTCATTAAATTTAACCCAGATTTAATTCTATTCATTATATTTCCCAGTTCTCATTTTAATCAAATGGATTATTTTATTGAATTATTAAATTTAATTAAAAAACTAAAAGTCGGGCAGCATGTACAGTTTTTAACTGGACTTTCTGAAAATGAACTCATCTGCTATTACCAGGCAGCAGATCTTTTTTTAATGAGTTCTAAAGATTTAGAAAATTTTAGTCTATCTGTTATAGAATCTTTGAGTTGTGGATGTCCTGTAATTACTTTTAATACCGGCGGGACCCCAGAATTGATAAAGCAAATTAATTCTGAATTGATAATAGCTGATTATAGTGCTCTTGCTCTTGCAAAGAGGATTGAGTGGTACTTTTCAACTTCTGAATTACTAAAAAAGAATTTGAAAAAAAAATCAGCTAAAATTGCGAGATTATATTCTTGGAGAAAATCATTTGAAAAATTTGAAATTGAGATGAGCAAACTACCAACAAATAGAGACAAACCATAGAAGAGCAATTGTAATGAAAAAAGAAGATATATATTTATTTAGGTGTCCATACACAAATGAGAATCTAGAGTGGTCACTCATATCTTTAGTTGATCAACCATCAGAATTAATTATTTTTGGTATTGTCAGAAGTAAAAATCACGAATATCCAGTTATAGATGGAATCATATATTTTAAAAAAGAAAATTTAAATAATCTTTTGCTTTTAGTTAAAAAAAAACTATATATAGCTGCAGTTTTTTTAGCTGTGACTCATCATGCTATTCCTTTGGTGTGTAAATTTGAAAAAATAATTGTAGGTATTTCTGATAAATATTTCATAATAAAAAATTACTTAAGAGCACATCCAGCTTTTGCACGTTTATTACTCGGTTTAATTTTAGAAAATAATGTTGCAAGATATTATCTCGAGAGATCATTCTGGAAAGATTCATTGCAGTTTTTTGTTCCACTTTCATTCAACAATTTATATAATGAGAATGGAAAAATATATTGGACTGATGTGGGTGCAGGTATACACAACTATTACTCGGATGCACAAAAAAAATTACCAATAACTTTTATCTCTCTTGAGAGAGATTACAGCAATCATTTTTTTTCGTCAATCATGTTCCCTTCAAAAAATACAAATAGAGTTTGCATTGATGCTCAATATATCGGATGTATCAAAATGAAATGCCACATCCTCTCCTTTAATGACTCTCTGCACTATATGAAAAATCAAGATGATATACTCAAGTCTGCTCAAAAAATTGTAAAAAACTTCGGAATTTTATTTGCATCCAACGTTATGGAGAAAAAAAACATTGATCAAGACACTATATATCCCATTTCTCGTAAGAAAGTTTCCACCTGTATAAGGGGTGAAGTACATTTTTTTTCAACACAGATCTT
>CAYRQO010000124.1:0-1375 GCA_964426515.1 uncultured Candidatus Saccharibacteria bacterium
TTATTTTTTCTTTCACCCCTTTTGATAAATCTATTTTTATTGGCGGTAAAGTCATAGCTGAAAATGGTCGACTAGTTATACCATCAATCATCAACTTCAAATAAATATGAAAGTTTGGAAGATTAACTAAATCTTGAGCCATAAATTCTGGTTCAAATTCTTTCTCTAAGAAATCGGCATCATCGGCTCCAACGCGGAAGATTATCATCGTTCCGACGTTTCCAAAAACAGCATCACGAACTTTTGAGCCATCTTTATTTTCCAATTGGGCGGTATATTGGTGAGCCACAGTCAAATTGAGTCTATATTTTCGAGCTTCCGACAAAATATTGGCAAATGAATCAGTCGCGAAATTCTGAAATTCGTCAACGTAAAGATAGAAATCTTTTCGATCTTCTTCGGGAATACGGACTCGCTCCATGGCCGCCAATTGAATCTTGGTAATAATCATTCCTCCCAATAAAGCTGAATTGTCTTCACCGATACGTCCCTTTGAAACGTTGACGAGAAAAATTTTCCCTTCATTCATTATTTTAAAAATATCAATAGTTGATTTCGGTTGACCGACAACATTTCGGATAATAGATGTTGAAAGAAATCGTCCAACTTTGTTTTGAATAGGAGCAATTGCTTCATTTCTAAATTGATCACGCCATTGTTCATATTCATGAACCCAAAAAGCTTTAACGACTGGATCTTTCAAATTACCAATTATCATCTGACGATAATCTTTGTCGACAAGAAGTCGTGGAATTCCTAGGAGCGTGGTGCCTGGTGTATCAAGCAGAGCCAAGATAGCATTGTTCAAAATATATTCCATACGAGAACTCCAAGCATTTGCCCAGATCTTAGTAAATATTCCCATCAAACCGGAAGCCACTAAGTGTTTATATTTAGGATCATCGAGTTGGATAACATTAAAACCAATATGATAATCAATATCAGCCGGATTGAAATAAATCACATCTTTAGCTCGATGATCTGGAATTAAATGTAAAATTTCCTCTACAAGTTCGCCGTGAGGGTCAACAACACAAACTCCTTCACCATTATTAATATTTTGAATAATTAGATTAGAAAGGAGAACAGATTTACCTGTTCCTGATTTTCCCAAGACGTACATGTGCTGGCGACGATCTTTTCTTTTGATACCAAAAATGTCATTCGTACTTCGAAAATTCGTTTTACCAAAATAAGTTATATCTCGATTGTGTGGAATTTCATTGTCCATATATTATCAACAGTATACCAATAATTAAGTACTATAAGCAAACAAATTATTGACAAAATCACTTTCTAGGATTAAGGTAAAGAAAAACGTTCTATATGGAAACAATAATTCCCTATTCTCTAGCCTGGTGACTGACATTCGCAT
>CAYRQO010000124.1:1385-2730 GCA_964426515.1 uncultured Candidatus Saccharibacteria bacterium
ATAATTCCTGCCACTCCACTAATTGTAGGATTTGTACGAAATCCTACAGATAAAAGCCATTCTTCTTTAATATGGTTTCTTTACCTCATTCAAGATGGAATAATGATGTTCTCTGGTTCAAAAATTAGAGTAGCAATCGACCCTATGTTATTCGGTTTTGTTGTAAGTTCATTTGTGTTGACCCTTGTTCTTTTTTACCAAAAAAGGTTTGGGAAATTCACTTGGCTTGAAATTACAATAATATCACTAATAACTATTTGTCTTACAATTTGGATTGTTTCTGGTTCACCTTTCTTGGCTTTTATATCCTCTTTGACTTCAGAAATTATTATTGGAATATATTTAATAATAAAAACTTACAAATATCCACAGGTTGAATATAACTTATTAGGATATACAGGTTATTTTATTGTTAGTATAATTTCAGTATTAAACACAAAAATTTGGACAATCGCCGAAGTTGGGTTTGCTCTTTCAGAAACGATTTTATCATTTCTAATTTTAATTCCCTTAATCAAAAAATGGTGGGAAGAAAAATCATTTAAATACTTAGCGACATTATCAATCTTATGGATAATGATCGATAAGAAATGAAATTCGTTTAACACTAAAAATTACAGCTGGATCTATCCGGCTGTTTTTTATATCTTTAATAATATAGATATTATTTTTACCTAGTCAATCCCATGGGTTTAGACAGGTAAAAATATAATTACCTAAAACACTTCTTGCTGGTAACACTTCTCACAATAAATAATTTCTGGTCGATCGGGAGCATATGGAGTTCTGACTTTTATATTACACTTGTCGCAATTTCGATCATATAATTTTGGCAAAGTCATTCTTCCGAGTCTTTCATTTTCTCGGCACTTAGGACATTCATGTGGTAGTGGTAAATTTAATTTTTTTAATAAATCCAATTCCCCGCCTGCAATATTGTATGGCTTATTACACAAAATACATTCAATTGATTCTTTTAATATTGATTCATCTACATCTATTATTGCCTCTGGAAGAGAAGAAGCTTTTATCGTATATTCACCAATAGGTTTTTCATAGTCATCCCAACTATATCCTTCTTTTAACACTTCTTCCTTTGTTTTAGGGAAAAATCTTATTGCATTTGATTTATTGTAAGCAAATTCACTAAATTCGGATGGAAAAAATTCTCCATAAAAAAACTTATTTCCAAGTTTATCTATATATGGATTTATTTTCATATCTTCTATAATTTTTTCTTTAAATTTAAAAAATTCTTCTTTCGTGTATTGTTTATTTAAAATGCAATATTGTTTTCTTTTTAAATTTACGCAACCAAAATTATTCTTACCAGAAATAGACCAAG
>CAYRQO010000125.1:0-2729 GCA_964426515.1 uncultured Candidatus Saccharibacteria bacterium
TTGCCGAAGAGAAAGTAAAATGGCAAGAGCAAATCATAAACGATATCGAGAAGGCTCTACCTCCTATCACAACATTCTTTGTTTCTGGTGGATGTGAATTAGCGAGTTTGTCTGATATAGCTCGCACAATAGCAAGGCGTGCTGAAAGGCGTGTAGTAGGTGTAGTAGAAGAAGCCCGCGATATCCAACCCGCCCTCGAACCTGCAAAAGAAGTCGTAGGCAAATTTACTCTAGCCTACCTCAATCGCCTATCGAGTGTCCTCTACGCAACGGCAAGAATGGCAAACCACATAAATGGTGTTGTCGAAGAGTCTCCTAAGTATGAATAAATTTGTGAGTGATTTTTTAGTAAATTATCTAGCTTCTACTGCTTCTGGAATTACTCTCGCTTTATTGGGTAGTTTTTTATACTTTAAATTTTTAAAAAACATAAACAACCAAAAAAATTCAGGTGGTGATAATACTATAGTTAATATTAATGAATTGACTATCAATTCTACAAAAAATAAGTCGAGTAAAATTATAAAAAATAATAAATAAAATATATGAATTTAGTTGAAAATATTAAAAAAGTAAAAAATTCTATAGTTGCTATCGGCATAAAAAAAGGAACAGATCAAATAAATATAATCGGGAGTGGTTTTTGTGTTCTTGATAATTCCCACATATTAACAGCATCTCACCTTTTCCAAAATTTTGACGAGGAGCAAATAAAAAATATTGGGTGCATGGTTGTTAATGTTGATGACGGGAAACTCATTTCTTATTCATGGAAAGATCTAGAGCTAGTAGAAAAACAAATTGAAAACGACGCTGCCATATTAAAACTAAAAGACAATAAAAATACATTACTTACACCAATTGAAATAGATTTTTCTGAATCAACTCTAGAGGGTTCCGACGTTTATTATATTGGTTTTCCTTATGCAGTCAATTTAATAAAAGAAGGTCTTGGCATGACATTAATTACAAATAAAGGAATTATTAGTTCAATAAAACGCAAAGGGAGTGAATCCAATCCTTTAGATTGGTACATTGTTGATGGCATAAGCAACCCAGGTAATAGTGGTTGCCCTTTAATTGATTTAAACAGCAATAAAGTTATAGGAATAATGTCAATTTCGTTCAGCATTAAATCACAAGTAAATCCAAATCTAGACATAAGAGAACCAATGCACATAGCTGGAGCAAAGCCGATTTTGTTGTGTAAAGATATGTTAGAAAAAATTAAATAGAATGGAAACATTATTATTACAGCTAGGATTAGGAATTACCTCAAATGCAATTTATGATTTCCTTAAAAGCTTATTTTTAGAAAAACCTGAAATAGAAGTAGCAGAATTAAAAAACAAGCTTTCGTCATTCCTTAATATTCAAAGTGCTGATATTAAATCAGAAAAGATAATTTCTTTTCTTTGTAATAATGGGAATATTCGTATTGTCGGCACTAAAATTTATGCCGAGGATTCAATTTCATTATCATCTTCAAAAACTACAAGCTTTATTTTAGGTGATATGAGCTCGAGTACAACAAAAAATTCACGTATTGATGTCGGATCTGATTCTTATATTCAAGGACAAGGCGGCGCTGGTATTAGACAAAATAGCGACGGAAGTATAGATTTTTTTACTTAAAAGCTATTCTGCGTCGCGAGGACTATCCTTACGAAAATGGTTAATCTGTTATAATTAATTTATGGGGAATAATATTCAGATCAGAAAATTCAAGGATGAGGATATAAAATATATAGAGGCCATTTATGATTTGTATTGGCATGATGATTTCAGAGAAAGACTGTCGGAAAGGTTGAATGATTTTGTTAATCAAACAGAGGATTCGGTCAAACAAGACTTTAAATATTTTGTAGCCGAGAAAGCCGGCGAAGTTGTAGGCGTGGCTGTTATTCGGGATTTACCTGAACATATGAAAATGTATGCCGAGACAAATAATCCGGCCGAGCTATATGTAATCGCCGTAAAATATCAGAACCAAGGAATCGGTAGCCTATTGAGGGAATACATGATTAAAGAAATAAAGGGTTTAGGTTATACAGAGATTTTATTTTTTAGCGGTGAAATGCACAAGGAATCTTGGAAATTTCATGACGATTCGGGATTCAAAAAAGTTGGCGAATCAATCGCCCCAAATGGCGAGAAGGGTTACATCTGGCAAATGGCTCTATAAATCACTTCTGCTACCCTCCCCTCGAGAATTGATTAATCTGCTATAATTATCAAATGGAAGAAAAGCTCAAAGAAATAGGTGGTGTAAAGAAATGCCCTGTGGCTATATTGATACGAGATGGCAAGATTCTTTTTGGCCTGCGTAATTATACAAAGGACAAATGGAAGGATGTGTCGGTTTGGACTATTCCAGGTGGACGGTGCGAAGAGGGCGAGACATTGGAAGAGGCGCTTCGTCGTGAAGTGTATGAGGAGGTTGGTATCTCGGATTTAAATATAATAAAATTTGCCGGCGAAACAAATGGTGCCAAAGAAGGAGATCTTTTAGAAATATTCTTTTGCACAACAGAACAAGATTACAAATTAATGGAACCAGAGAAATTTTCTGAATGGCGTTGGGTGCCGAAAGATGAATATATAGTCGAAGGCAAATATTCCGGCTTCAACCTAGACGCAAGGAAAATAATTTTAGATAATTTCCAGAATCAAATATGAATATATTCGAAAAAGTAAAGTCTTTGAATTTACCACTTGGGCAGTATGTC
>CAYRQO010000126.1:0-2719 GCA_964426515.1 uncultured Candidatus Saccharibacteria bacterium
TTTTGAATATAAAAAAGAATTTTTAAACAATTATGTCAGATAATATTTTCAAATTAAAGAGTGGATATAAACCTGATGGTGATCAACCAAAAGCAATTTCGGAGTTGCTTCTCGGTCTTAAAAAGGGGATGAGAAAACAGACCTTATTAGGAGCCACAGGAACAGGCAAAACTTTCACCATTGCCAATGTTATTGAGAAGTGGAATAAACCAACCCTTGTTATTGCTCACAATAAAACACTCGCCGCCCAACTTGCACAAGAGTTTAGAGAATTTTTTCCTGAGGCAGCTGTTCATTATTTCGTTTCTTATTATGACTACTACCAACCAGAAGCTTATATGCCGACGACGGATACATATATTGAAAAGGATGCTCAAATAAATAAAGAAATTGATCGTCTTCGCCATGCCACCACTCAATCATTACTTACAAGAAAAGATGTAATTATTGTGGCTTCGGTTTCTTGTATTTATGGTTTAGGTTCACCCGAGGAATATGAAAAAGTAAATTTAAAATTAGAAGTTGGTATGAAATTGGATCGCTTAGAATTGATGAAAAAATTAGTAGCGATTCATTTTGAGCGAACAAATGCAGATATTACACCTGGAACTTTTCGTTCAATCGGAAAAAAAGTTGAAGTTATGCCAATCTCCGAAACTTTTATTTATCAAATTGAATTTGCTGGTGGAAAAATTTCTCGAATTGCTAAAGTTGATCCAGTTTCTTCACATATCATTAAAGAAGAAGATGGCCTGCTAGACGGCAAGGCGGGCATTTTTCTTTTTCCGGCCAAACATTTTATTACCGATAAAGAACATTTAAACAATGCCATTAAAGAAATAAAAAATGAATTATCATTACAGTTGAAAAAATTTGAAAAAGAAGGAAAGTTGCTTGAAGCTGAAAGAATTAAAAGACGAACAAGTTATGATTTGGCCATGATAAAAGAAATCGGATATTGTAATGGAATTGAAAATTATTCAAGAATTATGTCTGGCAAAAATGAGGGTGAAGCCCCTGATACTTTATTGTCATATTTTCCTTCAGCTCGTCGTAGCTCAGGCGAAGACGGCAAGGTAGATTTTCTCACCATTATCGATGAATCACATGTAACTTTGCCCCAAATTGGTGGAATGTATGCCGGAGATGCCTCACGTAAGAATACTTTAATTGAATTTGGTTTTCGTCTGCCTTCAGCTCGCGATAATCGACCACTTAAAATTCATGAATTCGAAGAGAAAACTGGGCAGACGATTTATGTTTCAGCTACTCCAAGTCAAAAAGAAAAAGCTATGAGTGAACAAGTTGTGGAACAAATAATTCGGCCAACGGGGTTAGTTGATCCAGAAATAATCGTGAAGCCGGTTTCAGCCTCCACGAAGGAGAATCTTTTTGAGAGGTCCTCGGACGAGGGGGACGGGAGCGGTGCCAGACCATCTCAAAAAGTCTCTCCTTCATTACGGCCAAGCTACCCTGGTCAGATTCAGGATTTTATCATGGAAGCGCAGATGACAATTAAAAAAGGTTTTCGAGTTATTGCTACAACTTTAACTAAAAAGATGGCCGAAGATTTATCTGTTTATTTAAAAGAAAAAGGAATTAAAGCCGAATATTTACACAGTGAAATAAAAACAATTGAGCGAATTCAAATATTAACTTCTTTTCGAAAAGGTGATATTGATATTTTAGTTGGGGTGAACTTACTTCGCGAAGGACTTGATTTACCAGAGCTTGCATTAATTGGGATACTTGATGCCGATAAAGCTGGTTTTCTTCGTTCTGAAACTTCGCTTATTCAAACCATTGGTCGTGCGGCCAGAAATGTTGAAGGACGGGTTATTTTATATGCTGATGTCATGAATGACGCGCTAAATAATGCAATCCGCGAAACCAATCGTCGTCGAGATATTCAAATTGCTTATAATCAAAAAAATCATATTACTCCTCAAACTATTATTAAAAAAATTAAAGATATTACCGAAGAATTAGAAAATAAACACGAAAAGGCGGTTGGAGCTGAGCTTGATTTAGATGTGGAATTATTCAAAAAAGCCTTCGCCAAAGATAAAAGTAATAAGGGAAAAGGAGAAAGGGAATCAGTAAAAAATTTACTTCTTTCAGATGAAGATCGAAATAAAAATGTTTATGAAAAAATAATTAAGATTAAAGACAAAGAAATGAATAAAGCCGTGAAAGAGCTTGATTTTGAAACAGCGGCAATTTTACGGGATGAGATTATCGTTTTAAAAGACAAAATGGATAAGAATAGTAAAAAGTGATATGATTAGAATATGAAAAAAAATCTAACAATTATATTTTGGGTTATTGTCATTATTGTTTCTTATTACTTTGTTTATCAAAATTGGGGACAAAAAAATGTAGATATAATTGATGTTGAAGAGTCTGCTATTACTATAGAAGAAGATGTTGTTCCTCTTTCATTTGAAACGAAAGTCTTAAATCCTGTGAATGCTTATGTAAAATTTGATGTGAAGTATCCATCTTTTAAAAAAGCCGACGTTAGTTTTAACGCTGGTATTGAAAACTTAATTAAAAAACAAATGGATGATCATATGGTCATGAGTCAGGAGAATTGGCAGGCTCGATATGAGACGCAAGTAAAGGGTGATAATATTCCGAAAGTTCCAACTAAAGAGGAGGATAAATTTTCTTTTTTTTCAGATTTTAAAATTGTTCAGAGTAATTCAACTTATATAAG
>CAYRQO010000127.1:0-2705 GCA_964426515.1 uncultured Candidatus Saccharibacteria bacterium
CAATCTGCGTTCTCAAGCATTTTTTTTCTGCCATGAGTTTTTAAGGACGCACTTTTAATCCTTCTTTTTCAGGATAAGCGGGACTCGAAACGTTTGATAGTTCAGCTAAGTGCCCCATTTTTTAAGACTTCATGAAAATTTTTTCATTCTTCTGTAAATTCTTCCATAATTACTTCAAAAAACAACTTAATAATTCGGTTTTGAGAAAAGCCGTTCTTGTCGAGGAATATTCTGCTATTTCTTGATGCAGCTTCAAAAGCTTTCAAAGCTTCTAGAGATGGATCCGATAATTCTTCAGATAATTCTTCAAAAATTCTTTCAATTTCCACCTCTGATAATGATGGATCCAATAATTCTTCAGATAATTCTTCAAAGATTTTTTTAATTTTCACCTCTGATGCTTCAGAAACAACTTTTATTTTTTCCATATCAAGTAGACTAGAATCTTCATTATCGAATTGATCTATTTCACTATTTGATTCATCGATTTCACCACCTGCTGAAGAATTCAAAGATTCATATGAATCAAATATTTTTCTCAAAACTCGACTTTGTTTTGATGAAAATTTCTCTTCATCTTCATACAAATCATATCCAGAAAAAATATCAGAAATTTCTAATTCCATTTCTGATAATTGATTCAAAAAAGGACCGATAGAATCGGAAAACAAAAACTCAGAAGAATTACAGCAAAAAACTCTCAGATCTTGCTCTACCCCACCTAGCCCACCACTCCAACTTCCAATAATTAATCTAGATATATAGGACTTGAACAACCCTATTTGGAAGTGCTGAATCTTTTTCAAATCACCATTCTCTATAGATTTAAAACTACCAATACCACAGTAAAGAAAAGGGAAAATAATTTCCTGAGATGAAATCGGATGTTTAATTCTATCAACTACAGCATTGTAATAATTTTTTTGAAAATTAATTTGTTTATCAAATGGAAATTTTTTAGAGATATCTTGGAGCAAGATAGCGATCTTAATATTTTCTTCATCTATTTTTTGCCACTGTTTTTGAAAATACTCGATCACTTTTGGGTGTGAAACAAATTTCAGAATATATTGATCTTTTCCAAGAATTCGCAATGCTTTCATTCTAGCTTCAGAAGCTTTTTTTGGTTTGTCTCTCTTTTTGGATATCGATTGAGTTGTAGAAAAAGAGGCTGCTTGAGATAAATGAGGTTGATTCGCATTTAGGCCAAAGATAGATAAAGCAACTGAACAAGCTAAAATACACGCCAAAAATACAAATTTATAATCCTTAAGCAGAGTAGTTGCAAAAACAATCATTTTACTTATAACTGTCATAAATGTGCTCACGATTAAAGATTTTCGCATGTGTCTTAGATTTTTCAGTAGAATATTTTGCATATAAATTGTGTTTGATTGGCAGGTGTTCCAAAATGAAATCATATCATCTCACTAAACTTTAAGTAATTGAGGGTAATCAGGTAAGAATTGTATTGGTTTGCGCAATTTTGCGCCACTGTTTTGCGTCTAGTGCGTAAAAATTGCATAAAAATGGAACTGATAACGAATTATGTTTTACAATCGATATGGTACTAATCTATTCAAAATCCTTGACACTATCTTCTCTAAAATGAGAAACTTTACCCAGGGCGTTTTCATTAGAAAGATTTGATAGCCCCAGAATATGCTATGAGCAGTACAGGAACAGTCGGCAACTGCTTGAGAAAATTTGGTGATTTTCCAAATCGTTGATAACCAGTCTTGTTCAAATATCAAATCTTTTTAATGAAAACGCCCTGAAACTTTACCCTATTAAAAAAAGGATGGTAATTCTGAAATGAAGAAATATTTAATCATTATAACAATGTTTTTTTTAAGTTTTCTAAACGCTGAAAATACAACAGAGTTTCAAATATGGAAGTTATTTAGAATTGATGAAAAAGCCATCTTAATAACAGATAATTTAGATGTTTGGGAATTAAATTATCTCAATCCGAATAAGCGAACTTGGGTAGAGTGGTTTTATCAAACACCCACAGAAGAATTATTTGGAAATGAATATCTTTACACTGATAAACTATGGAACAATGAATCGCTTGTTATATGTTCTGATTATCCATGGTTTGACTCATTCGAATCAAAAATATACCGTAACGATAACTGTCATCTTTCATTATGTACTCATATTGTGGAGAATATTGATACAAAGGAAAAAGCCTTTGCTAGGAAAATTTGCACAGAAGATTGGAAAAAAATTTACGATTCGTTTATTTCAAGATATATATTAGAATGGTTTACACTTGGAGATATAAAAAAAGCTGAAGAAATGAAAGATCAAGAAATAAAACTATTCACTTTTATTTTCAAAAAATTCTGCAAAGAATTATCTGATAAAGAAAGAGTAACACATGAAAGTAGCTCTGGATTTTTAGCTGATGATGAATATGCCAAATATGTGGATTTTGAAAATTCATTCTCTTTTATATCCACAATATTGTCCATCAATGAGAAACGCTCTTCTGAAGAATATTTTCAATATTGCACATATATGAATTATTTCAATAAACACTTTTTGCATAAATATCAAGCTCTACAAAATAAAGCACTCTAAAGAATTAGTAACTTCTCAAAATTCATGGGGCATTCAATTTCAAACCAAACCAAAAGTAAAAGGTGCGTCCTTAAAAACTCATGGCAGAAAAAAAATGCTTGAGAACGCAGATTGAT
>CAYRQO010000128.1:0-229 GCA_964426515.1 uncultured Candidatus Saccharibacteria bacterium
ACCCTTTTTGCTTATAATTGACAGTGTACTATCAATATGATTAAATTATATTAAATAAAAACATAATATTATGGAAAAAATAATTATAAGAATAGAATGCAACACTTGTGGAGGTTCAGGACTATTTGCGCCTCAACATTTTAAAGAAAAAGGTTTTGCTGATATATGTATTACTTGTAAAGGTAAGTGTTATCAAGAAAAATCCTATATTCCTTTTGTAGAAAAGAAA
>CAYRQO010000128.1:250-1854 GCA_964426515.1 uncultured Candidatus Saccharibacteria bacterium
TCATTTGTTAGAAATTATGAAAAAGACAACAAAATAACATACGCCGAATTTCTTTCAGGCAAAATGCCGTAAAAAAATGAGTGAGCTTAAGTTTTATTTACAAACCTTAAGCTCATTTTTTATTTTAATTTAAATAATAAGATTATATCGAAATCGAGATTAAAGCAGAAGCACCATATAATCCAAAAGTATGACTGTCTCCAAAGTTAGTAGTCTTCACATATATACCATATTTTTCTTTCAACTTTTTTGAAAATATCTTTATTTTTTCTTTTTGACTCAATGCAACCCCTCCACCAATAACAATTTCTTTAATTTTAAATTCACCAGAGACATGTACGACTAGTTTAAAAAAGTCGGTAATAATACTATTCCAATCTTCTGACCCTAATTCGTTCAACGGCTTATTATATTTTTCAAACAAACCACGACCCCCACAATTATTTCTAATATCAGTCGGATAATCTTTTCCATATAGTTTTTCTACTTTTAAATATGGTTTTATCTTTATCACCGCACCACCAATTCCTGTACCCCAAATTATAAAAATGAAATCATTCTTATGATTTTCTTCATAGACAGCTTCCCCAAGAGCAGAAGTTACTCCATCGTTCTCTAGATAAATAGGACAATTAAAGTATTTTTGTAATTTTTCTTTTACATTTATATCTATCCATTCAGGGATATGTTTTGCTGAGATTATTATACTTTTAGATTCGTCCAGTGTACCTGGTAGACCCACACCAATTGCATCAATTTTGTCTTTAGAAATTTCTGTTATTATCTTTTTAATATTTTCAAAATCTTTTTCAAAATTATGAGATAATTTAAATACTTTAATATCATTAAATAAAGGTGTTTTTAATGATTTAAAACATGCAACTCTTGCATAAGTCCCACCTACATCTATAGCTATATAATTCTTATTATCCATGGTTTTATTATACCAATGATAGTGAATAAATGACAAGAAATCGATTATAGATTTACTCAATATTGTTTTTCTTGTGCGCGACTTAGTGAATGAAGTTGGAACCAAAATAATATATTTTTATAGTAAATATAAAAGAAAAGAATCATTGCATTCAAAAGAAATTTAATTTATGATTAAACTAAATCAAAAAAAAAAGGGGGGTTAATTTGAAAATGCACAAATTTAAAAAAATTCTTCTATTCTGCTTTGGTGGAGGAATTAGCGTCGGAATATACTATATTATTCTCTATACTTTTATTGAGTACTTAAAAATATGGTACCCTATATCAGCTGTTATTGGTTCAGTAATAATGTATAGTATTAGCTTTTTATTTCAAAAGTTTCTAACTTTTGAAAACAAAGAAATTAGAACTTTAAAGAAAGAGATGCTTATGTATTTTGGTATGGCAATAAGTCTTTTATTAGCCAATAGCATTCTTCTGTATATTCTTGTAGAGTTTATACACTTGCAATACTTAATTGCTCAGTTAGTACTGACAGTCGTACTTTCCGTAGTAAGCTATTTTACAACCAAAAGAATTTTATCAAAATGAACTCACTTATCTTAGAGATAGATGAGTTTATTTTTATAATACCAGTTTTTCGTATGCGTACCCTAGTGAACTTTTTT
>CAYRQO010000128.1:1864-2701 GCA_964426515.1 uncultured Candidatus Saccharibacteria bacterium
TATAAATTACAATAGGTACCCATACAAGATATATGTCATCGACTTTATACTCAAAAACCCCGAATTAAATCAGGGTTTTTACTTTTAGTCGATGTTTTGCTTTGTGTGATACGGAGGACATTCATGGTAAAGGTATAAAAGGACATCAGCGAAAGAATCGAAATAGATAAGGTTATTTTCAATCTTTATCATTCTTTCAAATATAATCTGTCTTGGGTTTTCAAGTGTAAATCCAATAATTTCTAACTTAAATAAAGCTAGACATTGAGAATAAAATTCCCCTTCCAGACCAGCAAGTCCTTCAGGATCAGGATCAAAGTAGTCACCATTCTCATCAAGACAATCTGGATATTCACTGAAATAATCTACTAACTCAGGAATTATCCATTTCATGGACATCATTCCGTATTTTTTGGAAAAATATTGAAATTCAATCTGAGAGCCATTGATGATATATTGCCATTTCCGAAAGAGTTCACCTTTCCATTCGGGATCGTCATATGGAATAATTTCTACTTGTTTTGAATCTCCAATAAATTTATAAAAGTAGTCACTCCCATCAGTCCATCTGATATACAATTCTTTATCATCTTCTGTAGAAGTATCAATTTCTTTTAACACAATACAATTATTATCGAACACGAGGAATTTTCGGCCTTTCTTATATATGGTTTCCATTTAAAAGTATTTTATAAAACAATACCATGTTAAGTTAAATATTCCAAGTTATTTATTTCAATCAATATAAAAAACACCCATACAAAATGAGTGTTTTTCGCTTGCGTAGTCGACAGGACTTGAGACTACCGTCTCGGGTACTTTTCCAAAAGCAAAGCT
>CAYRQO010000129.1:0-1649 GCA_964426515.1 uncultured Candidatus Saccharibacteria bacterium
ATGTTTTCCTCTCTTTTTTAAAAATTAACAATTATGAAAGAACTATAGTGAATTTTATAGTATCATGACTTTATAGTTATGCCAAATTTATAAATTATATTTTATTATAAAAGTTTAACTATATCGTGATAAGAAATAACCACCATTAAAAGCATCAGAAGTCCGAAGCCGACGGCATTCATTACATTGGCAACTTGGGGTTTAATTCTTGAACCTTTTATTTTTTCAATCAATAAGAATAATAATCTTCCCCCATCAAGGGCTGGAAATGGGACCAGGTTAATGACAGCTAAATTTATTGAAATTAAAGCCGTGAATGACAATAAATAAATAAATCCAAACTCGGCGGCATCTCCGACAACTCCTACTATCCCAATCGGCCCGGTTAAAGTCGACATATCAGCCTTACCCATAATGGCATTTTTTATTAAATCATAAAAACCAACCACTGTCGCAACAGTTACATCTTTTGTTAATTTTAATCCTTCCCAAACCGCTTGATGAATTGGCAATTTTAAAGTTCCAATTGTATCCATTGAAATACCAATCATTGGATTGCCTTTGTCGTTTAATTTTGGAATAACGGTAAATTCTTTTTGCTCTTTTACTCGAATTAATGAGACTTTAATTTCTTTATCACCATTTGCTTTTATAAAAGTTTGAACACTCTCTGCCTCTAAATCAGAAGACAGGAGTTTTGTCGAATCATTTGCAGTTTCAAGTGATAATATTTTATCACCAGTTTTAAGACCTCCAATTTCGGCTGGCGAACCATTCAAAATACTCGTAATAGTTAAAGATTGATTTTCTACGATTGCTCCTTTCGGTACATTACCAACTGAGGTTGGTAAGCCAGAAATAAAACCAATCGAAAGGAGTAACCAGGCTACCAATAAATTCATAAAAATACCAGCAAATAATACTGCCGCTTGAATATATCGAGGCTTATGCATAAAACTTCTTTCTTTGTCCGCCTCTGTAACTTCTGCTCCATTTTGTCCAGGAAAATCATCTGAACCTTGACCAAAAATTTTGACATAACCTCCAAGTGGAAGCACGTTGAAATTATAAGTCGTCTCGCCTATTTTTTTACCAAAAAGTTTGGGTGGAAAACCAAAAGAAAATTCATCAACACGAATGCCTGATTTTTTAGCCACAAAGAAATGCCCAAATTCATGGGAAACAACAAGCACAAGTAATATCACAATAAAAATTATTATATTCATCCAAATATCATAACATATTTTAATTTTAAGATGAAATAATAAACCCTTTTATTGAATCGCAAGACTATCCAAATCAAAATATGATGGAAAATCTGAATCATTCTCAATAGTAATTAATACCGCTTTATTATTTTTTAAACCTGACTTAAAATAATACGTATTTCTTGAAGAAATATTATCTTTAAATTTTTGATATTGGTTTTCTCCAAATGTCACTATCCCTTTTTGTAAAAAATAATTTGGTATCTTATAAGAAGAATCAACTACTTCAAGAGTATCTATTTGGGATTGATTTGGAAATAATCTAACTGCCCTTCCATCTCCTTCTATATATACCTGATCTGCATTTATACCACTATATGCGATCGAATATCCATACGTATTACTACTGTATGCATAATTTATAATGTTTCTTATATCTTT
>CAYRQO010000129.1:1659-2677 GCA_964426515.1 uncultured Candidatus Saccharibacteria bacterium
TCTTGTTGTTACAAATGGGGAGCCACAAGTTCTTACAAAATCACCAAAGGAATTTAAATCTTCTTTCGATAAGGTTGATCTAACATCACTTAATCCTATATTTGATCTAACACCATTTATGCAAGATATCACAGATATTCCATATTGAAATTTCTCAAAATCATCTTGTTCACAAGTAGACTGAGGCCCACCCCAATTAATAATACTTCCATCAGGAAGAGTAAAACTATATCCAACTATCTTTCCGGGCTCACCCTTCTCTTCTTCTGCTGGGGTATTATATGATTCTGGAGATAATTCCCAACTTGGAGAATAAGTAAGTCCAATTTTTGAATTTATTATCCAAGCATTATTGGTCTCTGGAATAAATTTAGGATTTTTATGTGGTAAATTATCCTCTTTTTGTTTTGAATTACCTAAGAAAAAATACCCTAAACCAATTGCTAATAAAATTATTATAACAACCAACAAAACCGTATTTAATTTTGATTTATTATCCATATAAAAATTATATCGTAATATCATTTATTACGCAAAAACTAGAATAATGAAGTCCAACTTCACTATTTATTTTTGATTTTCTCAGAACCTAGAAACTAGTCACTAAAACCTAAAGCTAGTTCATTATCTCAGTTTCTTTTTTAGCAAAAATTGCCTCAAGACTTCCATTTGATTCATCTACAACTTTTTGAATTTCATCTTTGGCTCTCTTTTTTTCATCTTCTGACAAATCGGTCAATTTATCCATTTCATTTTGGCGTTCTTTACGAACACTAATTCTGGCATCTTCAAGTTTTTCTTTTAAAATTTTAACAAGCTTCGTTCTGTTCTCCGTTGTCAGCATTGGGAAAATAACTCGAACCCCATCACTATCAGAAACAATAGATAACCCTAAATTTGAAGCCGAAATTGCACTCTCAATGTCTTTAATTTGATTTTTATCCCAAGGCGCAATTCGAAGAGTCTTTGGATCCTCAATTGTTATTCCAGCCACATTTTTGATTGGCTGATGACTACC
>CAYRQO010000130.1:0-2607 GCA_964426515.1 uncultured Candidatus Saccharibacteria bacterium
ACTTAAGCATACTCACAAAATTAATTAAAATATTTTTTGAATTACGTATAACGTTTGCGTATGATCCGATGTAGAGAATACCATATTGGATATACGCTGTTAGGCGAAATAACAAATTATAATCCTAAATTATTTTTCATAGTGATAATTAAATCAACTATTTTTATACATTTCTCTTTATTACCCTTTAAACCCATTCTTTCTTGTTCCACGTATAATAAATACTGTGTTAATTCATCGGACTTATTTTCTAGTGAAAGTTTATAAACGTTTGGTACGTATCCTTGGTATTCATCTCTTGCACTAATATCATCAGATATACCAATAGGATCCCAGTCCTCCCATAAAATTTGGTCTATCGCTTTGTAAAATTCTAAAAAAAATCCAGTTAATTTTTCACCCATATAAATTTTATAATTTGTTATTTCGCCTAACGTGGCGCGGATAATCCGACGTGACGGGATGAGGACGGAGTCATCAGCCCGACATGTTGGATATCCGCTGTTAGCCGATGTGTCGCGTAGCGACCGAGGAAAACAGCGGAGGTAGCCGCGCCACGTTACCCAAAAGGAGCGTAGCGACATTTTGGGTAACGTTCGGGCATGATCCGACGTGGTCACGAGCGAAGTGAGTGAACATGTTGGATATGCGGTGTTATCGGATGTTACTGCACGGTTTTAGCAGGAGTTCCTTGAAAGAAAATCATTTGCCATTTGTTATTTATATTTTGCCAAATTGAACTGCATAAGGTACAGCGCTTCTCTCCGCTCTCTAAAATTTCTCTATCAGCAATGTAGTGAACTAAAACTAGGTCAGGAGATAGTCTTTTTTCGATATAATCACGCACAATAAATTTTTCCTCAGGACATTTTGGTAATATATCCATAATATCCTGCTTTGTGTGTGCTATACCGCTTTGAGTAAACTCAAAAAAGTCATCAGCCAATAATTCATTTAATCTTTTGGGTGACTTTCTTATTTCTGGGCTAAGCAGTTCAAGTTCAAATTCTTTAACAATATGATTTTCTGTTTTATTATTCATAATAATTGTTTATAAACTAAATGTAGTGCAGTCATTTCCGATAACGTTTACCGATGATCCGTCGTGCCTTAGCATGATGGATATCGGTTGTTGTCCGACGTACACTTTTCTCTTTTTTTCAATTGAGGGCGGAGGGAAGAGGGGAATTAAAGGGGTGAATTCCCTCCACACCAAACACACTGAGTAAAATACTATCCGTTTTTTGTTTTCCATGGTCTAGGATATGTTCGTTCAAAATAACTAAAAAACCATTCCATTGCATGGAGGCTCTTTTGTGTTCTTTCTTTCGAAAACGTCCTTGATTCATCCTTTTCAAAATTATTGAAGTAATTCTTCATGTGGATTCTATTTCTGTAATGAGCCATTGTTTTTAGTGATTCGTAATTTTTCTGTATTTCTCCTAAAAGTCTAAGTTCGTCATATATATCAATCATCGAAATGAAATTAAAATTCTTAAGCCTAGCAATCCAATGTTCTCTGTCTTCCAGATCGATATATTTTGATTTTTTTGTTTCTATGCCAAGTCTGTTTTTAATCTCATCTTCTTTTGTCCTAAGATTTACTGGAAAATGAACAGTACCTTCGTATAACCTATATAAAAAATCTACCATGATTGCTTCTATTATTGAGATAGATAGCAATGAAATAGGTTTTTTGAAATCACGTATTGGGATGTTCCATTCACCCAAGGGTGATGTATTATGATCTATCACTAGTTGGAAAAGTATGTCCAAGTTATACTGGATATTATCTACAATTTTAAAATCCCAAGCGAAAGTTCCCAGCTGATCCTTTAATTCTTTTTTTGTCTTATTAAGAATTAACATAATTTTTACTTTCGTTTTTATTCTTCATATTTATCATCAATTAATTCACCTAAATCGTTTAGCTGACTAAATTCTACTTTTCTTATATCTTCTAATTTTTTTACATGATCATCCCCAAGTAATTCTGCAAATGAATCCTCAATACTTCTAACTTTTCTAAAAGAGGCGCGTGCTTCATTATCGTAATCTTCTGTTTTTTTATCGTCATCAAGTTCCATTGAGAGATATGCAGAGGTCCAACCACTTTTTAATTCAATTAAATAGGTTAGCCAATCTTCTCTTATTTTTTGAATCATATCGTTTTCATATCTATACTTCGCATTCAACTTATCATATGTTGGAGCCATAAACTGCTTGTATAAGTAGACATCTCTTTTTGATATTGCGTCGGGAAAATTTCTTTCCTCATATAATGCATTTTCAAATCTATTTTGAACCTCAATAATATGATCTTCTAATAACTGTTCTTTTTTGTGCTCCTTAGTATTTTCTACAGTTACAGAAGCTAATTCACCTTTTTTGTTTTTCGAGTATAAATACCAAATAATTCCGACCACAAGTATTATCACTAATGTATCCATATTTTCGTATTATTTTTTAAATAAATTGTCCTGCCGAGAATACAGCATGACACAATATTCCCCCTAATAAAAAAATGAAAAAAAGAAAAGTGTATTTCGGACAACTACCTATATCCGACTTTAGAAAAATTTCATCTCTACCCTGCTAATATAGGAG
>CAYRQO010000131.1:0-2584 GCA_964426515.1 uncultured Candidatus Saccharibacteria bacterium
TCACTGACTTTACTATTCCCATCACATCAACATCACTAACTATCAACATCACAACCTTCACTTCTACAGACAACAAAGAAGTGACAGGTTATTTATTAACTGAATCATCAAGTACTCCAGCTTTAATTAACCCTGATTGGAGTTCATCAGCACCAAGTACATATACCTTCACAACTGAAGGAGCAAAGACACTATACGCTTGGGCTCGTGATGGAGCTGGAAACATTTCTGATTCAGTAAATGACACCATAAATGTTGTAACCTCTGAAGCCAACACTTTCTACATTGCAAATGGTGGTAGTGATACCACTGGAGATGGAAGTGCTTTAAATCCTTGGTCTTCACTTTACAAAGCTTGTAATTCAGTCACAACCAGTGGTCAAACCATCCATGTTTTAGCAGGGACATATGTAGAGACTCAAGCTTGTAATCTGGCTGTTGGGGTTAATCTCAAAGGTGATGGAGTGACGTCGGTGATTAAGAGTCATTATACGACACCAGAAATGCAAGTTTTAACTACTGCATCTATTTCTCTTGTCAGTTCAGCTGTCGGATCAACTAACGGAAATCAATTTATCAGTAATATAAAACTAGATGGTGATAACTTACAGGGTCATGGTGGAATATTAGTTAAGAAAAGAAGTAATGTAAAAATTCACGATATCACGGTTATCGATTTTTATAAAAATGGAGTAGCATTTGCGGGGCCAAGTACACTTGATGATAGCGCTGGACCTTTTCTCTATGACTCAGGCAATGAACTTTATAATGCTATCATTACGAATTGCGGAGATATACCAGGACAATATGATGGTCACGGGCAAGCTTTGATTTATATTGCCGCTCAAAGTGATATGTTAATCCACGACAATATCTTAACGGAAAATAGCCGAGCCCAAGGTCACAATGGAAATATTGTAAATGCCGGTGGTCGACATTTTAAAAATATTAAATATTACAACAATAAATCTTATAAACCAGATTATGAAGGACCAAATCTAAATCCACATGGTTCTCCTTCATATATTGAATCGGGCTGGAATTTCCATTTAGAATTTTGGAAAGTTGAAGGTGGTATTGAAATTTATGGAAATGAATTTCACGGAGGAGACTGCGCAGTTGATATTGGTGGGAGGTGGAGCCTCAAGGGTGAATATGATTATTCTTTCTCGATTCATGATAATTTATTTACTCCAATTCTAAATACATCAAGAGAAAGTTATTGGGGAAAAGACGCTATTGTTGTCGAATCATTCGAAACTGAAGATGTCTTGATTTATAATAATAGTTTTAATTATGGTTGGGATGCTATATCTGTTTACCCTCGAACCTTAGATGGTTTATCAGTATATAATAACACTTTTAATAGTGTGGTAGGAGCAGTTGCCGTTAGGGATGCTTTAGATCTTCCGGATATATATGCTACTTATGATAATATAAATATTTATAATAATTTAATTCAAAACCTTGGTTATCTTTCGGGCGCATATTATAGTGGAGCTATATTTATTTCAAATTTAAGAACAGGAAGTGTTACTTCGAATTTTAATATTTATAATAATACAATAGTCTCAAATCAGGCCTCTCATTCAAATGGTGTTAATATACAAATGGGGGGAAGATCGGGGAATACTCCAATAGCTGGAGGAACGCTCAATAATATAAATATTAAAAATAATATTATGGCCTATCTCACAAATGCTGGTCCTTTTCAAATTCTAAATAATGGGGCTATTAATGGTTTACATGTTAATAATAATCTTTTATACAATCTAAGTAATTCCAACATCTTGCCGTATTTCTGGCCTTACAATAACGGAATCTTAACCGACTACACTCCAGTCTACGCTTCTTCAGACAACATTCCTTTAACTAATAATCCTCAACTAAACCCACTCTTTGTCTCATCCACCGACTTTCATCTTCAAGTTGGTAGTCCGGCTATCGATGCTGGAGTCAATGTTGGCCTTCCATACAATGGTAGTGCCCCTGATATTGGAGCCTTTGAGGCAGGTGGTATACTCGGTGTTTCTAAATACCATTTCACACAAAATCTAAAACAAGGTTCAGTTAATCTTGAAGTCAGAGAATTACAGAAAGTCTTAATCTCCGCTGGTTATCTAAAGATTTTAACTCCAATTAATACTTTCGGTCCACTAACCGAGAAAGCTTTGAAGGAATATCAAAAAGCTAATAACTTAACCCCCGACGGTATCGTTGGATTAAAGACAAGGGAAGTGTTGAATAGATAGTAAAAAAATAAATTATGATAAACAATCCCCCAGATAGCGGCAAGGCCGCTATCTGGGGGATTGTGATATTTATGCTATAATGGCTCAATGGAAACATTTTTAAAAGACAAAAAAATAAGCGTTTCGGTTTTTATATTATTAGTTGTGCTTTCGGTTTTTATCGTTGTTAAATTAGTAAATGAGATTAAGTTAAGTTCATATGTTGGTAGGGGTAATCAACCAGCCAATGTTATTTCGGTTAGTGGTTCTGGGGAAGTTGTCGCCGTGGCAGACATTGCCACCCTTTCGGTCAATTTAATTAAAGAAGGGGTGACAGCAAAAGAAGCTCAAGA
>CAYRQO010000132.1:0-2553 GCA_964426515.1 uncultured Candidatus Saccharibacteria bacterium
TGTTCTAGCTTATCAATGTCAACTGGTTTCAAGACATTGTTAGTAAAATTATCTTGCCACTTTTTTACTTCTTTATTGGTGACATCAATAAATATTCCGCGTGCTTTAGTTTTCAGCGGATTAGAAATATATTTATGCCAAAATGTTGTGACCTGTTCTTCTATATAAGAAATATTTGATTGAAATTGTTCGGATTTAATTTTAGAGCGAATATCCACCTTAAATAATACAAGAAGAAGAATAATTAATATAATTAATCCACCCATGTGAACATGTAATCTTGGTTTTCTCTCATCGTTATTCATATAAATATTATAACATTAATTAATTATAATAGGCAATAAAATTATTTTTTTACCATTTTGTCAGTAATTGTTGGTAAATATAAAGCCGGGTTTAAATAAGCATTCAAAGCGGCGATTGGTTGGGTAAATATTTTACCATTACAACTTTTACTTGGAACAGTGTCGACTTTAACCCCGGTTGAAGCATAAACACCAACATGGAGATGCGGGCCAGTAGATGAGCCAGTATTACCTGATAGTGCAACAACGTCACCAGCTTTTACCTTTTGTCCAACCTTAGCTGATATTACTGATAAGTGACCGTAAGTACTAGATAATCCATTATTGTATTTTATAAAGACCCATTTACCAAATGAGGCGCCCTTACAAGCAATATCTGTATCTCCTGTGCCTTCCACAACGCCTTCAGCCATCGCTTTAACTTCTGTGCCAACTGAAGCGCGAAAATCAATTCCATAATGAAATTTTCCCCAACGATCACCATATGGTGATGTAACTAAAATATAATCAAGAGGAAAAGCCAAAGCTCCTGAACCAGATTTTGGTAAAAGTTTTGGGTTTAAAATAAATTTAAGTTGGGCCTCATAATCCTCGAGTACTTTGTCAAAGGCATCCCGGACTTTAATTTTTTCGGCTAGTATCTTTTGATATTCAGCTTCTTTGTTTTTTGTTTGATTTAGTAATGTATCTTTTTCTTTTTTTGTTATTGTTACAATTTGTTCTTTCTGTACGAGATTATTTTTAAGAACTGTTAAATTTTGTTGTTCTCCTTCTTTTTGAACCTTCGAATTTAACAACTCTTCTTTTTTAGTCGAAACGTCAATAATATTTTCTTGTATTTTTTGATTTAATGTTATTAAATCATTATATTCACGACTGAATTCGGTAAAATTATCGACAGATAAAAGTCGCTCAATAATATCAATATTATCATTTTGGTTTAAATCTTTTATCATTTTTCCGAGAGTCTGTTTTGAGATTTCAATTGATTTTTCCTTTTCTTTTATGTCTGTCGACAGAGTGTTGATTATTAACCCCGTAGCAGATATTTTTTTCTGAATTTGCTCACGCTCTTTGATTAATTTATTTCTTGTTAATGTTAATTCTTTAACTAAATTTGCCAAAGTTGTTTTTTGAGCACTAGTTTCTGATATCTGTGATTGATATTTGGCAATTTCTTTATCTAAAGCCTCAATTTGATTATTGGTATCTTCTATTTGCTGTCGAACTTCAGACGCAGTTAGCGCTCCCACTGATAATGGGGTAAAAGCCAGTATAAATCCTATTAAAATGACATAAAATCCAATTTTTTTCATCAATACTAATAGTATACTACATTTTTAAGATTTTAATGGCATTTTCAAGACGAGCAATTGTTTCTTTTTGACCTAAAATATCAGCTAATATAAATGGATCTGGAGATTTGTCGAGGCCTGATAAAGCCATCCGCATCGGGTGCAATATTTCTCCTCGACTGTCTAATTTATCAGCAATTTCCATTAAAAATATTTTGATATTTTCTTTATTATAATCAGCTTCCTCGGTCATTTTAATAACACTAACTGCTTCCTCTAAATTATTAATAATTTTTTGAGGCTCGGCGTTTTTATATATTAATTTTTCTTTTTGATATTCTGGTTCTTTATAGAAAAAATCAAGTTCCCCATTATCAACCATAGTTTTGATATCACCAAATTTTGAAATTCGCTCAATTATAACTGGAATAATTTTTTTAATTTGTAATTCTTTTGGCAGCCAACCAAAAACATATTTTTCTAAATCTTCAGTAGATAATTTTTTAATATGTTCTTTATTTATCCAATCCAATTTTTCATCATTCCATTGTGCTCCTGATTTTTGGATTTTACTTATATCAAAAATATTGATAAGTTCTTCTTTGGTGTAAATTTCTTTTTCTCCACCTGGATTCCATCCCAGAAAAGTCAAAAAATTAAACATTGCCTCAGGCAAATATCCCTCATTTCGGTATTCTAAAATATCTTTTGCTCCATCACGTTTGCTTAACTTTTTATTTCCTCCTTCACCAAGAATTGGCGGTAGGGTCACAAAAAATGGAGGTTTAATATCTAGGGCTTCATATAAAGATAAAAATTTTGGTGTTGATGAAATAAATTCTTGTCCACGCATCACGTGAGTTACCCCCATTTCTATATCATCAATAATATGGGCAAAATTATAAGTCGGATAACCATCACTTTTAATCAAAATAAAATCATCTAGCGCTTCG
>CAYRQO010000133.1:0-907 GCA_964426515.1 uncultured Candidatus Saccharibacteria bacterium
ACTAGACCTATTTTGATGTTGATTGATCGACCGGCCGAGCAAATGGTTTTATTTAAAGAAATCATGTTCAAAAAAATGACAGTTCGTGACGCTGAAAAAGCTGCGCGAAAAATAGCTTTTGATAAAGTTCGTAAAAAAGAATATTTAATTGATCCGGAAATTGCGGAGATGGAAGAAAAATTGCAAGAATCTTTGGGAACGCGCGTTCATATTGAAAAGAAAGAAAATGGTGGTTATATTACTATTGATTTCTTTACTAATGATGACTTGCATACAATTCTCGGTTTAATTAAATCAACAGATAATGGAAATCCAAATGCGATGCTTGATAAATATGCTGCGAGCCAAGAACCAGAAATTATAATTTCTACTCCCGAGGAAAGCTTAAATGAAAATGAGCAAGATGTTATCGAAGATGAGCATTTGATCGATGATAGAACTGATCAAGAGATTTCAAAAACTGAAGAAGATATTGATTTATATAATATAAAAAATTTCTCAATTTAAAAATAAAACCCGAGTCAAAACTCGGGTTTTATTTTTAAATATTATTAATTTTTGCCGAAAGATAGAAATTTTGAAAGTAAACTATTTTCTTTTAAGTGGTTATTAATTTGTTTTTTGGCTAGTGTTGTTTTTGCATAATCTAGCCATTTTGCTGAAGGCTTAGAGTTTTTGTTTACTTGAATTTCAACAATATCATGATTTTTTAATTTAGTACTAAGAGATGAATTTTTACCATTAATTTTCGCTCCTTGGACGTGGTTGCCGATATCTGTGTGAATTGCATAAGCAAAATCGACGACCGTAGCACCGCGCGGTAAAGCCATGATCTGGCTTTTGGGCGTAAATACGTACACCGCATCGGGGAACAAATCGACTTTGACATGGTCCCAAAATTCAGAAG
>CAYRQO010000133.1:917-2531 GCA_964426515.1 uncultured Candidatus Saccharibacteria bacterium
ACGTGGTTGCCGATATCTGTGTGAATTGCATAAGCAAAATCAATTGGAGAAGAATCTTCTGGTAGATCAATAATATCTCCCTTGGGTGTAAAGATAAAGACGCGGTCATTAAAAAAATCCATTTTGATTGATTTTAAAAATTTTTCAGGATTATCACTATTTTGATTTAATTCATGAAGTTGATGGACCCATTCGAATTCTTTAGGAATTTCATTTTGGACTTTACCTTTTTCTTTATAGGCAAAATGAGCAGCAATACCGTTCTCGGCTTTTTCATGCATTTCATGTGTTCTGATTTGTATTTCAACCATTCCTCCTGTCCCTGTAAAAATAGTAGTATGTAAGCTTTGATAGCCGTTTGTTTTTGGTGAAGCGATATAATCTTTAATCCTGTTTGGAACTGGAGTCCACTCCCCGTGAATTAAACCAAGAACATGATAACAGTCAGAAATATTTTTAACCATTACTCGCAGAGCAATGATGTCATATATTTTATCAATATCCATATTATATTTTTGAAGTTTTTTCCAAAGTGAATATAGATGTTTTTGTCTGTAATCTATCCTAAAATTTTTTATTTTATCTTTTTCTATTTTTTCAATTATTTTATCTTTTACCTCAATCAAATGTTTTTCTTCGGCATCTTTTTTTTCATAAAGCATCTTTTTAACTACTTCATATTCCTTTGGATAAGCAAATCGGAAGGCGGCATCTTCTAATTTACCCTTTAATCGTCCCATTGATAATCTGTTGGCAAGGGGAGCATATATTTCGAGTGTTTCAAGCGCAATTCTTTTTTGTTTATCAGGTCTAACATGTTCCAGTGTCTCAATATTATGTAAACGGTCAGCTAATTTAATAATTAAGACACGTAAATCTTTTGCAACTGAAATAAAGAATTTTCTTAAGTTTTCTACATTTCTTTCTACTCCTTTATATTTAACTTTCCCAAGTTTAGTGACGCCTTCTATGAGCTCAAATATTTCTTCACCGAATTCTTTTTTTAGTTCATCGGGGGTTATATCGGCATCTTCTAAAACATCATGAAGTAAGCCGACCGCTACAACAAGGGGGCTCATTTCAAGATCAGCTAGATTTTTAGCTGTATTTGCGACATGGACAAAATATGGATCACCACTTTTTCTTAATTGGCCAGCGTGTGCTTTCTCGGCAAAATTATAAGCTTTCTCGATAAGGGCTTTATCTTTTGCTTTTATATTAGGAATAAGAGTTATAATTTCATTAACGCTAGGGGTCATAAAGAGTATTATAACTTATTGAAATTTTTTGGAAAGTGCTTAATAGAGCTAAATACTTTTCATTTTATTATTTACAAGATTCTCTCCATGTTTATGAGGATTATGATTGCGACACATTTTGTTTGAACATCGTTCGGGTATGGTTTTTGTACCTTCCATCATGAGGGAATCGCATAGATCGCAAATCCTTCCGGTAGGTTTGGCTTTTATGGCATTTTTACAATCAGGATAATTTGAGCAGGAATAAAATATTCCAAAGCGTCCTTTCCGTTCCATCATCTTGCCCGCTTTACATATTGGACAATCAACATCAGTCATCTTCTTTTTTAATTCTTCCTCGTCTTGTTTTATAAAT